>JAYSYI010000367.1:0-13992 GCA_043727665.1 Limnoglobus sp.
TCTCGTCCGGATTGACCATCCACTCCGCGAGCCGATTTTGGATAGCCGTCGTATATTTTAAGTCGTTCGCGGTGTTCAGAATCGTGTCCAGGTCGAACGCGGACTTCGCAAATTTTTTCAGTTCCTCGACATCGCGCTCTTTGAAATCCAGGATGTGGAACTCGAAGAACGGCGTTTCGTCCATCTTGTTCGGTTGTTCCAAATCGGTGAAGAACCGATATGTGAGACCGTTCGTCAAAACTCCGAATCGTGCTTCGGTTACGTGAAAGTAACGGAAGAGTTGGCCAGCGTGGTTGATGTTCAAATCGGCACCGGCCTTCTTGCACTCGAACAAAATGATCGGCTTCTCGTTTTGCAGAATGGCGTAATCGACCTTCTCACCTTTCTTCATTCCAACATCCGCGACCAGTTCTGGTGTCACTTCGAGTGGATTGAAAACATCGTAGCCGAGAATCTGGATGAACGGCATCACCATCGCATTCTTCGTGGCTTCTTCAGTTTGCACCAGATGCCGAGTTGCGACAATTCGCGATGAGAGATTGCGGAGATGATCGATGAAATCCATGGTGAGGCTCGTTACGAGTTCAACGGAGTGAGTTGGTGTACACATTAGCGATTATTTATCGAAATGCAATCCATCGATAGCAATTCCCACTGGCAATTGATGAACCGAGTCGAGATGTGTTTATCGAATATGGAATTTGCCGCGACGCGGAGTCCTCGTAGCGGAGCGCGTGCGCATTTTGAAGTTGCGCAATTCGAATGTAGGGGCACCGCCAAGTGACGTGAAGTTGCGGTTGACGATGTTTTCAGGTCGTCCCGGTTTTGGTTTTTATCCCAACGGGATTTCAGCGATTAGCCCCAGGTCGCGTTTTGCGCACCTGGGGTATGCCGCTCATTTTCCCCGACCCCGAACGGGGTCGTAGCGGCCCTCTCCGCCGTGCGGAGTGTAATTTGAGGTGGCCGATTTGTTCGTAAATATCCTTGCGAACAATGCGATGTTGCCGCTACGACCACAGGTGCGCGAAGCGCGACCTGGGGCTAATGGCTAAAATCCCTCCGGGATAAAGACAGTGTGAACCCCGCTCGAGCGTAGATCGATGGAAATCGGCTGCTTCGCCGTAACAGAAACCGGAACAAGAAAATCGCGAAAATTTGGGTGCCGGTTCATACGTCTGAGACTGGGAGGCGAACCCCAGGCACCCACAAGGGGTGCCACTACGAAATCACTCCTGCACGCGAATCGGCTGCATTTCAAGAGAGAAATATTCGAAGTGCAAGAAAGTGCGTCACCCCGATTCGGGATTGTCTGGAAATGGGTGAAGTGTACGCGCTCCGCTACGCAAAGCCTGCGCGTCGCGGCTAACCAAGATGACCGTCATCCGCAACTAACTGTCGCAAAACGCCGCACGGCCCGTCGGTTAGGACGGGCCGTGCGGAGGATGGTCGGGCGGTCGGGGGATTCGCCCGTACCATCTCGCGAGTTGCGGATTGGGGAATCACGCTTCTCGCTTTGCGTCGGCCAAGCGGCGAATTCGCTCGGTTAAAAGTGCTACGTCGAACGGCTTTTTGAAGACTTCGTTGAACCCATACTCGGTGAGCTTCTCGGGTGCGGCTTCGTCTTCGCCCGCCAAGCCCATGATTAGGGTTTGGCCGTACGCTTCGTTTTTGCGAAGGTTCGTTGCGATCTGCATCGATTCGCTGCGGCCGAGGCCGAGGTCGATGATGATCGTATCGGGATGGAAGCTTTGAGCCAATGTTCCCGCTTCGAAGCCGCTTTGGGCGAGTTCGTACTTGTAATCATCGACTTCCGGAAGTAGCTCTTTAATGCGATCGTTGAAGAGCTTTTCGGTACCGATGAGTAGCACCTTGTGCCATTCTTCCTCCTCGAGTTCGCCGAGTGGCATTCCATGTTCTTTGAGGAACCGGATGAGCTGCTCGCGGGGGATGCGGCGATCCTGGCTACCGGGAATCCGATAGCCTTTGAGCCGACCGCTGTCGAACCATTTGGAGACAGTGCGGGGGGCAACCTTACAGATCTTAGCGACCTGGCCGGTAGTAAATACCTTTTTCATATGGGGCACTCCATTTCATCGCACTCGGTGAGCACCACCCGATCACACAATATGTGTGGGGGGACGGTGGCGGACCCGAGGGGCAGGACGACGGTGCGGCGGCTGGCCGGTCGCCCGGCAGGGCATCCATGCAAATCTCAGCGGTGTAGTCGGTCGCATCGAGCGGCCAAACCGAGTCGGCTGGGCTGAAGTTCGACCGGTTTACCGGAACGCAACCCCAACATCGCTTTAATCGGCCGAATCACACTGCTAAGATTAACTCTGGTTTGCGAACTTCCTAAGTTTGGCGGGTTTAGCGAACCCAGCAGAACCTGCGCCCCTAGGGCATCTGGTCTGCCCGTCGTGCCGACACAATCTGACACGACCTCGACCAACCGCATGACTAGTACCATCAATCGTCAAGGCACCGAGTGTCCCGTGGGTAAATGCGCAGACTCCGGAGAATTCCGCACATCAGTCCTGTTGCGAATACCGGTTCGTCCGATTGTGACGCGCTGCCGTCGCATTCTACGCGCGGCTACGCACGGAGATGAGTTCAAGTGGAGAGGGAATTTGTCGTTACGCGATCGGTGCGTGAAGCTTTTTCCAGAAGATCAATTTGTCGTCGCCATCGGAATAAAAGTCGGGAATCTGGCCGGCCACGGTGTAGCCATGCTTGCGATAGAACTCGCACGTCGGCAAATAATGCGGCAACGAACTCGTTTCAATCAACAGCAACCGGCCATTCTGCGCCCGCACGTCGTGCTCGGCCCAATCGAGTAAGCGTTTGCCGTGGCCTTGGCCTTGGCTCGCTTTTGCAACGGCGATCCACCACACCTCGTACGTGCGATCCGTCATCGCCGATGGCGCGTAGTAAACGAAACCAACTGGCACGCTCGCGAGTTCGAGCGTGAAACAAGCGTGGCCATACTCGCGATTCGACGCATGGTAGTCGTCGAGAACTTCCGAGAGCGCGACGATCTCGTGCGACTGAAACACACCCGTTTCGGTGGCCAATTCAATGAGCGCAAGCGAGTCGCTCGGTTCCGTCGGTCGCAACATGTGCGGGCCTCACGTGATAGTCACGAACGAGCTTTAGAGTAACGGACGAACTTCGTTCGCGGAATCGAACCTCGGTTAAACTGATGTCGGCTGAGGTTGACCCCGCCCGCGAAATCCGCGAACGTAGCAAACTGTGTGCGATGCTCCTGCGATCGTGCCAGCCCGCAGCGCAAGCAAGGGGAACCACATTGACCTGCACACCTTCGCAGAAACGACAATCATCCCTCGCTTGCGCGTCGGGCTAACGGGTTTGTTAGCCCGACGCGCAAGCGAGGAAGTTGCGCTGTTTGCAGGTTTGCCCAGGAGTACGACGTAAGACGTCTAACCCTGGGCTAAACGATAGAACCCCGTTGGGGTTAACGCATAGCCGATTCTTACCCCAACGGGGTTAAATCTGACAGCCCAGGGTTAGACGCTTCGTCGTACCCCTGGGTGGACTTACCGAGCCGATTCCCCGCAAGGGTCGGGTGATGCGCAAATACACACGAGTGACTTCGCAAGTGTGCGGGATCGTGAAAACGGGCGGATGTCACGCACCCGACCCCATGCGGGGAATCGGCTCGGTAGCGACTGTGCATCCACATCGCGACGGAATGCGCAACTTCAAAACGCGCCAGCGAGGGGAACCCACTTGACCTGCACATCATCATGGCGGACCCGCACAAAACTCCATGATGTATCACGAATGTGGAAAGCACACCCTTGCTTGCGCAGCGGGCTGGCACGATAAAGTATCAGGAAGTTGCACGGGTTGCGCTCTAGTCCTTGGGGCGTTCCGACCGTAATTCGTGTCAGCGTCCCTGCGATGCGTCACCAGGCTGAAAGGTTCACTTGGAAGATCCCGAACGTCCGGCGAACAGTCGGTCTGCGCCGTTGTTCTTTTTGCTGCTCGGGTTGGCGTTCTCGATTGCGCCAATCGTCAATTCCACGCGTACATCGGGCACTAACAAAGACTACACGCTGTGGTTCGACGTGGGGAATCGGTTGCAGGCGGGCGAACCGCTTTACCAACTCGGCGAAGATGGCGAAGTCCGCTACATGTACCCGCCGACACTTGCAGTGTTGGTCTTCTACCCGCTAAGCCTCTGCGGCCCGGTGGCGTTCGTCGCGATCCTGACGGCTTGTAACACGATCGCCTGGATTTTTGCGGTGTACCTCTCGGTTCGACTCGTAACCGGACGTTGGCCGGGGCATTCCCGTTGTTTGTATGCGGTGCCCAGCCTTGCGGTGGTGCCGTACATCTGGGACACGTACTTGCTCGGGCAGGTCAACCTCTTTTTGCTCGTTCTCGTACTCGGTTCGTTTTTGGCACTGCGTGTGAAACGTGGTATCCTCGCGGGCCTGTTGCTCGGGCTGGCGATCGCGATCAAAGTCTTTCCGTTACCTGTGGTCATTTACTTTCTGTTTCGCAAACAATGTTTCGCAGTCATAGCAACGGTCGCGTCGTGTGTGCTGTTCCTAGCGGTGGCACCGGGTGCGATTCGCGGATTCGAGCGAAACGGCAACGAGCTAAAGCAGTGGGTCGGCGCGATGGTCGGCGATCAATCGGGCAACACGATGGCCGCGCGTTCGCACATCGGCTTTACGCGGCGCAACCAATCGCTCGTCTCGTTGTCGCACCGCTGGCTACGGCCCGTCGATGCCGGCGACCGCGATGGCGTTCCGTTCCGCATCCACGTTATGGAAGTATCGCCGCGAACGGCGCAACTCGTCGGTTACGGTTCGTGCCTCGCGCTGGCATTCGTGTTCTTGTGGGCGGCACGCGGACGCATGGGCCGCAACGTGGCTTCAGAAGGTATCGAAGCGGGGATGGTTTGCACGCTCGTGGTGCTCGTGTCGCCGTTGTCGTGGACGTACTTTTTCTGCTGGCTACTTCCCGCATGGACCGCGACAATCTTTTACGCGATGAACCCGGCACGTTCGTGGAAGCGCATTTGGCTCGGAATCGCACTGGCCGGGGTGCTGTTCGCGAGCGCGCTCACCGAGCAAATTGATCCCATATTGCAAGCCTATGGCGTGACGGCACTCGGCGCGGTCGTGCTATTCCTCGTGCAAGCTGTAATATTGCGGGAGATTACCCGCGACACCGAACCGAAGAGTACACGATGAAAGCTGCGTTCATTCATGCCGTTGGCAGCCCGGATGCGATCCAGTACGGCGACCTGCCCACACCCGAACCGAAGGCGGGCGAAGTGCGGGTGAAGATTCACGCGGCTTCGATCAACCCGATCGATGTGTACATTCGTGGCGGAATGGTGCCCGCAAGTCTGCCACGACCGTTCGTGCCCGGTTGCGATTTCGCGGGCGTCATTGATGCCCTCGGAAATGGCGTCTCGAAATGGCGAATCGGCGACCGCGTTTGGGGTTCGAATCAGGGAATGGGCGGCCGCCAGGGTACGCTCGCCGAGTATGCCGTGATGGGCGAGCATTGGCTTTACCCAACGCCGGAAGGCGTGACGGATGTGCAAGCGGCAGCCACGGCACTCGTCGGCATCACCGCACACATCGGCTTATTCCACCGGATGCCGTTGCAATCAGGCGAGACGCTCTTCATCAATGGCGGCACCGGCGGCGTCGGCGCAATGGTCATTCAGATGGCGAAAATCATCGGCGCGAAAGTGATTACCACCGTCGGTACGGCGGAGAAAGTCGCGATGGCGAAGACACTCGGTGCGGATACCGTCATCAATTACAAAACCGACGATGTCCCCGCGTCCATCCGGGCCGCCACGCAGGGCAAGGGCGTCGATGTCTGGTACGAAACGCAAACCCCCGACTTCGACCGCACGATCGAGCTAATGGCACCTCGTGGCCGCATTATTTTAATGGCCGGCCGTGCCGCTCGCCCCGCATTGCCGAACGGTGCGTTTTATGTGAAGGGGCTGATGATGATCGGCTTCGCGATGTTCAACTTTTCGGCGGAAGAACAGCAGATTTGTGCGAACGACATCAATCACTGGCTCGCATCGGGCAAACTCCGCACGCCGATCGCGCGAGAATTCCCATTAATCGAGGCCGCTGCCGCGCATCGCTTGCAAGAAGAAAACTCCGTCGGCAAAGCCGGAACGCTCGCGGGGAAGATCGTCGTGCGGATGTGAACCTTCGGTGACTTGGACTTGTCGTTCTCACGGGTAAGTGTATCTTTTCTACCTGACGAGATTCGCCGCCTTAGCTCAGCGGTAGAGCACGGCTTTCGTAAAGCCGGGGTCCAGGGTTCAAATCCCTGAGGTGGCTCTTGTAAACGTCGCAAGGATAACACCTTGCGACGTTTTTTCGTTTGAGGGTATGCCGATGAAAACGCGAGGGGAACTCGAAGCGGAGATCAGTAATGCGGTCATTCGCTTCAAGCGCGAATTCATGGGCAAAGGCCCGAAGGAAGTTCGCACGTACCTGATCGACGACATGGTACTCGTGCGACTCAAAGGCGTGATGACGCCTGCCGAACTGCGGCTTGCAGATGTCACCGATCCGAATCGCGGTCGCGATTTAATTAAACGAATGCGCACCGAACTCCTCGAACACGGTCGCGAACTACTGCAAGAGATGGTGAAAGCGATACTCGGCGTCGGGATTATCAGCTTGCACTCGGACATCAGCACGCGCACCGGCGAAAGTGTGATTGTGCTGGTTCTCGAACGCAAACCCACCACGAAAAGCGACGCGGACGGTTGACTCCCACCGCGAGAATTCTAAATCACGAACGACATCAGGCAGTTGGCAGGCGTACTTCGTCGGCTGTGCTGCAAGATTGGATTAAAATCTAAACGCTCGTCCGATGTGACCCGTCGGACGGGACATAGGCTGGAGAAACACTCACATATGTGAGTGTTTCTCCAGCCTTTTTTCGTTTCTGTCACGAGGTATCGACGCCCCATGTCCGCGAATAACGCTCTCATCGGCAACCTGTTATCTCCCGCCGTTCTGGCGTTCGTGCTCGGGCTGGGTGCGAGGATTATCAAAGGCGACCTGACGCTCCCGAAAGACGCGTTTGGGCTGATTGCGGCTTACTTGCTATTCGCGATCGGCTTGAAAGGCGGAATCGAACTGTCGCACGCTTCGATTGCCGAAGTCGCAAAACCGGCCGTCGCGACGTTACTTCTCGGCTGCTTGACGCCGATCAGCGCTTACCTCATTTTGCGAAAATGTTGCCGGCTGGGTACCGCCGATTCGGCCGGTGTGGCGGCCCACTACGGTTCGGTATCGGCCGTGACATTCATTGCCGCACAGTCGTTCGTGGCTGCACAAGGCCAACCGGCTGAGGGGTTTATGTCCACGTTGGTCACGGTGCTGGAAAGCCCAGGAATCAACATCGCGCTCGCGATTGGCCTAATGACCTCGGGTGGCGGTCGCAAACTGTCTGCGGCGTTGCACGAAGTGTTTACTTCACGCGGGTTGTTGTTGCTGGTCGGCGGGCTGATCGTCGGATATGTCACAGGCGAGAAAAACTGGGCGGATGTTGCGCTATTTTACGATACGAAGGGGCCGATCTTCCGCGGCAGTTTGTGCTTGTTCCTGTTACACATGGGCGCGCTCGCCGGCGAACGGTTGCACGATCTGCGTTCGGTCGGCCCGCGGCTATTTGCGTTCGCGGTAATCGTGCCCGTGTTGCACGGCGCACTCGGTGTCTGGCTCGGGCACCTTTCCGGGTTGTCGGTCGGCGGCGCGGCTGTTCTCGGCGCGATGGCCGCGAGCGCATCGTACATCGCCGCACCCCCCGCAGTTCGGCTGACCTTGCCCGAAGCGAACCCCACGTTCTCGCTCACCTGCGCGCTGGGGATCACCTTCCCGTTCAACATCCTGATCGGCATTCCGCTGTATTTCGAGATCGCTCGCTGGTTCGGCGGATGATCCTCTGACGCTCCCTGTTTCTGTACTAAGGAAGTGAAACGATGTGCGATATCCAGTCGTCCCCTGCGCCAGCGCGATCATTCACACGACGTGGGTTGCTCGCTACGTTGGGCGGCCTCATTCTCCCAGCGACTGCTCGCGCGGAAAATCCGCGTGCGCAAGACATGACCCCGAGCGAAGCGTTGGCATTGCTGTATGCGGGGAACAAACGTTTCGCGGATGGCAAGCCCGATGCACCGCATCGCGATCTTAAACGACTGAAGGAAGTCGCACCGTTGCAAAAGCCGTTCGCGGCATTCCTCGGATGTGCCGACAGCCGCGTGCCGATCGAAATTTTGTTCGACCAAGGCTTCGGCGATCTCTTCGTGACCCGCATCGCCGGCAACGTGACCACGCCCGAATGCATCGGCAGCTTGGAGTTCGGCACGCACGTACTCGGCGCGAAAGTGCTATATGTTCTTGGCCATACGAATTGCGGTGCCGTCGCCGCCGCTGTCAAAGGCGATGCGGTGCCGGGCCAAATCAGTGCGCTATTCCAGCATCTAAGGCCCGCCGTCAAGATCGCAAAAGGCAACGTGGCCTACGCAATCCGCGAGAATGTGAAAGCGCAAGCGACGCTGCTCAGCGAAGCCTCGCCCGTGATCGCCATGCGAATCCGCGAGCAAAAACTCGTCGTAGCGGGTGGCGTTTACGATCTTTCGACGGGCATCGTGACCCCCGTGGAACTGTAACCCGCCACGAAAGGAGATCGCGTTTTGGCATGAACCTGCGTACTCTAGCGGTGTCGTTCCTGAAAATGAAACGTGCGATAGAGGCGAGAGAAATATGTTGCTAACGATCACATCGACGCACTCGCCTGCGAACGAACTCGGGTATCTGTTGCACAAACACACGGAGCGGTTCCAGTCGTTCGAACTCAGTTTCGGCCAGGCGCATGTCTATTATCCCGAGGTGGGTGCGGATCGCTGTTCGGCTTGCTTGCTGCTCGATGTCGATGCGGTGGGCATGGTTCGCGGCAAGAATCCGGATCAGAATTTCCTGCTCGCGCAGTACGTCAACGACCGCCCCTACGTGGCCTCTTCGTTCCTCAGTGTGGCGATTGCACAAGTTTTTGGTTCCGCACTTCAGGGCCGTTGCAAAGACCGCCCCGAGTTGGCAAACACGCCGATCCCGCTGACCGCGAACCTCGATGTGCTCTCCGTTCGCGGCGGCGAGCGCGTCTTGCGCGCGATGTTTGAGCCGTTGGGTTACGATGTCGAAGTCATTCGATATTCACTCGACGAACGCTACCCCGATTGGGGCGACAGCCCGTACTTTTCGGTCACGGTGCGGAAAACAACGACGCTGAGCGATTTGCTCACGCACCTCTACGTGCTCGTCCCCGTTTTCGATGCGCGCAAGCATTACTATGTCGGCGAACAAGAAATCCAAAACCTATTGCGGAAAGGCGAAGGCTGGCTGGCACAACACCCTGAGAAGGACGAGATCGTACGGCGTTACCTTCGCTTTCAGCAGAGCCTGTACCGCTCGGCGATCCACCAGCTTTTGAGGGATGAAGGCGAAGGGATGAAGGATGAAGGCGAAGGGATCAAAGAAGAAGCGAGAGAGGTGAACGATGAAGGGAATGCGCCGCTGCGGTTGAACGATCAACGGTTGATGGCGGTTTTTGAGGTGCTGAAATCGAGTGGGGCGATGCGGGTGCTCGACCTCGGTTGCGGCGAAGGCAAACTGCTTCGCCGACTGATGAAGGACAAGCAGTTTACGGAAATCGTCGGGCTGGATGTCTCGGTACGCTGCCTGGAGATTGCATCGGCACGTTTGAAATTGGAGCAATTGTCTGACAGCCAAGCGAGCCGGATCAAACTGATTCATGGCTCACTAATGTACCGCGACAAGCGGCTCGAAGGCTACGATGCCGCGAGCGTCGTGGAAGTGATCGAACACCTCGATCCGCCACGACTGAAAGCATTCGAACGCGTATTATTCGAGTTCGCCAAACCGCGGACGATCGTGCTCACGACGCCGAACGCGGAATACAACGCCGTCTGGGAAACGCTGCCAGCGGGGGAATTCCGACACGCCGATCACCGCTTCGAATGGACCCGCAACGAGTTCCAAACCTGGGCCAACGCCATCGCCACCCGGTTCGGCTACAACGTGACTTTCCAAGGCATCGGCCCCGAACACGCAACGCACGGCACGCCGACGCAGATGGGGCGGTTCCAGAAGACGTGACGCTACGCCATCGTCACCGATTCTTGTGGGATGTTGTCGGTCGGTTTCAGGCGGTCGCGAACTTGCCTCGCTGCCGCGCGATTGATGATCTCGAGGTAGGCCATCGCGCTCGCTTCCACGATGTCGGTCGAGACGGCACGGGCGGTCAGTTTATTCCCTTCAAACTCCGCTTCGATGAACGCTTCGCCCTGGGCATCGGTACCCACCGTTACGGCACGGACGCGATAATCGCACACCTTCACCGTGATGCCTGTAATGCGATCGATCACGTTGAACACGGCATCGATGGGGCCGTCGCCGATGGCGGCATCCTTCATGATTTCGCCGTCTTGTCGCCAGAGTGCGACCGCTGCAGATGGCATTGTGCCCGTGCCCGCGTTGCAGGTGAACGCGTGGAGCGTCCACGTTTTGTGCGAGATATTGTGCAACTGATTTTCCGCGAGTGCCTCGATGTCCGCGTCGTAAATATCCTTCTTGCGGTCCGCGAGAATCTTGAACGCATCGAACACGCGGTTCAGTTGCTCTTCGCTAAGGTGGTAGCCGAGATCGTTGATTTTCTGGCGGAGCGCATGACGGCCACTGTGCTTGCCTAACACGAGTTCGGTGCGCGAAATACCGACCGCTTCGGGCCGCATAATCTCGTATGTGTTGGGGTTTTTCAACATGCCATCTTGGTGAATCCCCGCCTCGTGCGCGAAGGCGTTCTGGCCGACGATCGCCTTGTTTCGCTGGACCTGCATACCCGTGACGTGCGACAATTTTCGGCTACAAGGATAGAGGAATCGCGTATTGATACCCGTCGTTAACCCGTAAAAATCCTGACGGGTGTGGAGTGCCATGACGACTTCTTCGAGTGCGGTATTTCCCGCTCGTTCGCCGATGCCGTTGATCGTACACTCGACCTGCCTCGCCCCTTCGCGTAGTGCCGCAAGGCTGTTGCCGACCGCAAGGCCGAGGTCGTTATGGCAATGCACGCTGATGATGCATTTGTCGATGCCGCGTACGGTTTTCTTGAGGTGGCGTATGATGTCCGCGTAATGGCTCGGCACCGCGTAGCCGACGGTATCGGGGATATTCAGCGTCGTCGCGCCTGCTTCGATGGCGCGTTCAACGACTTCGGTGAGGAAGTCGAGTTCGGTGCGCGAAGCATCTTCCGGTGAAAATTCGACGTCGGTGATTTGGTCGCGTGCGCGGGTAACGCCTTCGATAGTGCGTTTGAGAATATCTTCGCGGGACATCTTCAATTTGAATTCGCGGTGGATCGCGCTCGTTGCGAGGAAGACGTG
The DNA here is from genome assembly GCA_043727665.1 of Limnoglobus sp. Lineage (GTDB taxonomy): Bacteria > Planctomycetota > Planctomycetia > Gemmatales > Gemmataceae > Limnoglobus. The sequence goes on from JAYSYI010000367.1 coordinate 11,486, forward strand.
AACCCGCGGTCGCGGTGCGTCCTTCACGGCGAGTGCGGCCCGGTCGATGTCGGTTGCATTGCAGCGTGCCAACGCGCAGATAATCGGACCGTGAACTTCGCGCGCGATCGCTTGCACCGATTCGAAGTCGCCGGGGGACGCGATGGGGAAGCCCGCTTCGATGACATCGACGCCGAGTTCTTTCAGCGCGTGCGCCATCTCGAGCTTTTCGTTCAGATTCATACTGCAACCGGGGCTTTGTTCCCCATCGCGTAATGTCGTGTCGAAAATGATGACCCGGTCGGTGTCGGTCGTCGGCATCGTCGGCTCCTAAGCGTCGAAACGAAAACAGCCCCGGAACTCTCCGGGGCCGTCTAAAAATCGTGGTGTTTGTATCAACAGCTACGACGTAAAAAAGCGTCCCCGAAAATTCGGAATCGGTAGTTCTTCGAGTCGTAGCAGCGTGCGCATCAAATCAACCTCTGTGCTGAAATTCTATGCCAGCCCCGCGTCGATAGCAACAGCGATTTGGCAGATTTTTTTAGCGGTCGCTACTGCGTGAGTCTTCAATTCCCTGTCGCATCGGGTACGACAAGTTGTGTTGTGCCCAATACTTTTCAAACCACGGTAGCGTTTTCACGACCAGAGGCCCGAACCCACCCGCACCCCAATCGAGGCGGCTCTGAATCGTGATTTGGGTTTTGCCCTTCGTGAATTTCAGTGCGATCGGTGGTACGGAATCCCACACCGCGAGTTCTTTGTCCGTCCATGCCGACAGGTTCATGCTCACGGCTGGCGTAGCTGAATCTGGTTCGACGACGACGTGCTTCGGCAATCGGACCTTGCCGAGCGATTCCCCACGCGCGAGTCCTGCCGGCGTCACCACCGCGACGATGCTCGCATTTTCGGTCGCTGTAATCAGTGTCTTCGTGGGGATGGCCTGCACGCAATTCGCCACCCACTTGCGATCCATACCGATTGCGATCGTCGTTCCGTTGCGGGCAAAGTGAACCGCGCCGAGGCTCGATTGCGTCGAATATACTTTTGTTCCCGCGATCGTCTCGATGGACATCGTCGAGGCGATTTTTGTCGCATCGAGCAGTTGCAGCCACTTCGGCAAAGTCGCTTCCCAATCTGCACCAGATGCCTCATCGTTGAGGTGCAGCACGAGTATCGGTAGCGCCATCGCGCCGACGGGGATCTCTTGTTTGGGCGGCACGACGAGCGTGATTTGCCGTAAGCCGGGCAGCAATTTCGTGCGGATCGGCAGCCCGACTTTCTCCGCCTCAGCGACCCAATCGGACGGCAACTTGCCGACCTCGCCGCGTGCCTTCGCGATTGCATCTGCAATGGCTAACGTTGCTGTCACCCGCTTGTCAGTAGGGGGCATTGCCACGCTGACCGTGAATGCCGACGGTTTAATTAGGTTTGGAAACGTTGGCGATGGGCTGGCCGCATCGAGAAAATCGAGCAACACACTGCGTTCGGTTGGGTGGATCGAACCGTTGATTGTGAGTTCGATTCCGTCGGGACGGATGCGGAGCGAGCCATGAATCTGCGGTACCGCTCGCGCATTTAACACGAACTTCGCGTAACCCAGCCAGTTGCCATCGACGAACTCGTGCTTCGCTTTTCGCGTTTTATCGAGAGCCGCAATGAGTTCGGGCGGACGTACGAAGAAGGCGATCCCCGCAGACCGCTCGACCGGGAAGCCGTTCGACTTCGCGAGATTGTTCGCACTCCGTTTGCGGAACCTCATCAACAACTCGACGACGGCGGCTTTGTTCGAACCGAACGCGAACAAGCCAGGGGTGTAAGCGTACGTCGCTTCGAGTGGGCCTTCGGTCGGCTTGGGGTTTTCGTACGGCAGCGGTTTCCCTTCCTGATCCATCACGATCGGCGGCGTGCCACGCTGTTGAAAAATCGCGACGCCATCGACAGTATCGATGCGACGAATCGCTGCGTCCGACGCAAGATAGCCGCGAATCAGCAAGCCCGTTGCGTAGCTATCGCCTGTCAACACGGCCCCCGCGAGTGTCGGCTCGTGGGCTTTCGTAAATCCGCACAGCCCGATGCCCGCACCGTGGAAACGCTTCAATTCCTGCTGAAATTCGGGAGATACCACCAACGATGCGATGCCAAGATTCGACTGGCCCGCGAACAGGCCCGGTTCGCGAATCGCATCGCGGTGGTCGTGGACCGCCTTCAATGTGTCCGCGAATGGCGTACCTTGGACGAGTGCCGCAAGTGTCTCCGCGATCGCTCCCGGAGAGCGCACCTCGGCATACGCGAGCGTCGTTTCCGGGAACAGTTCTGCCACGTCGCGGACCTCGGCGCGGAGGTTCGCACTTGCGGAAAGCAAAAGAATGGTCAGTAGCCCACGGTTCAAGAATGCACCTATTTGACGGGTGGCGGATCACTACGCAAGTACGCGAACAGATCGCAAACCTGGGCATCCGAGAGCGCATCGAGGAGTTTCTCCGGCATCAAGGAAACGGCAGTCGGCTTGATCTCGTCGATATCCGCTT
>JAYSYI010000368.1:0-4641 GCA_043727665.1 Limnoglobus sp.
AGCGATCTGCCTGCGGACCTTTCCGCAAGGGCGTTGGCCGCGCACATCCGCACCGCGATTCCGTTCGGCGTCGAACTCGCGAACACGACGTGCCTCGCGGTGGCCGAGAGTTTGGCCATGCAACCGGCCATCGAGCGTGTCGGCCGCATGACGCCGGAGACCATCGCCGAACTGACACAGCCCTGGCAGTCGATCCCGTGGCGGTTGATCCCAGAGATGCCGCTCTCAGCATCGCTCAATTTGGCTTTCGAGGAAGCGATTGCGAATCGTGTCGCCGATGGTACCGCGCCGCCAACGCTGCGATTCTGGCAATGGGCGGAGTCTGCAATCGTGCTCGGCCGCAGTCAGTCGGCGACGAATGAAATTCACTTGGATGAAGCCGCGCGGGCCAACGTGCGGATCGTGCGACGCACCAGCGGCGGCGGCGCAATGTACGTGCAACCGCACGCCACGATCACGTATTCGCTCTGCCTGCCAGAGGCGTTGTTGCAAGGTTTGACGATCCGCCGGAGTTACGAAATCTGCGATGCGTGGGTGGTGCTGGCATTGCGTGAACTCGGCATCGATGCGCACCACGTGCCCGTGAACGACATCGCATGCGACGACGGTAAAATCGCGGGTGCCGCACAGTCGCGGCGACGTGGCGTGGTGGTGCATCACACGACGATTGCCTACGACATTGACGCGAGCGAGATGGCGAGACTGCTGCGAATCGGCACGAATCGTAGGGGAAACACCGTGCGAAGTGCCGCGAAGCGAGTCAGCCCACTGACGCGTCAAACGACGCGAAGCCGTGCCGCAATCGCACAACATTTGCTCGAATCGTTCGCGATGCGCTACGGCGGAATGCTCTGCACATTCACGGATGAGGAACGCGCCGATGCCGCACAACTCGCAATCGAAAAATACGACTGCCCCGAGTGGAATACACCCGAAGAACCGACGCCCACCTGAAACGCAAATCGTCCGTTGTTTGCTCCCACTTCGCAACGTCTGGCCGGATCATCCTGACCCTCCTCAAAATCGAGTCTCAAACCGAAGGGATCGTTCGATTATGATCTCACAAAAAGGCGGCGAAACTCGAGTTTTCTGGCTGAACGGGTTTAAACACATTGTCGGATGGGGACGCAGCACTTTGCACATATGATAGATTTAGCAAATTCCGTTTGTGTATCGATTGAAGGTGTGCCTGCATGAAAATCGACCTGCCTTCTGCGATTTCTCGGTATGGCATCGAAGCCAAAGCGAAGCTGACCAATCCTTCGGCGAGCGGAGAACCGGAAGACCAACTTCGCGCGCCTCTCGAAATGCTTTTCGCGGACCTCACCGAACTCTGCAATCTCCCGCGTGCGGCATTCGCAGCTGTCGGCGAATCGAGTATCGCGAGTTTACATACGCGGCCCGATTACGCGATTACGCTCCGCCAGGCCCTCGTCGGCTACGTCGAAGTGAAAGCTCCCGGCAAAGGGGCCGATCCGCGTAAGTACAAGGGGCACGACAAGGACCAATGGGACAAACTGAAATCGCTACCGAACTTGCTCTATTCCGACGGCAACGCCTTCAGTCTGTGGCGGAACGGCGAACTCGCTGGCTCGATTGTCGCACTCAAAGGCGATGTGGAAACGTCGGGCAAGTCGCTCGTGGCACCCGATGAGTTGGTTGCTCTGTTCGATGATTTCCTGCGCTGGGAACCCATCCCGCCGAAGTCGGCCTCGGAACTGGCGAAGGTCTCGGCCCGGCTGTGCAAATTGTTGCGGGACGAAGTCACGGAGCAACTCGCACTCGGTAGCCCTGCGCTCACGGAACTCGCCAAGGACTGGCGGACGATACTTTTTCCCGAAGCGACCAACGAACAATTCGCCGATGGCTATGCCCAAGCCGTGACGTTCGGCTTGCTCATGGCACGTGCCCGTAACATCGTCCTGAAAGACGGACTCGACCGCGCCGCGAAGCAACTCGGCCAGACGAACTCCCTCATCGGGGCCGCGCTCCGATTGCTCACCGAAGATGCCAGCGACGAATATGCATTGAAGACCTCGCTCGACACGATGACGCGGGTGCTCGATGCCGTCGATTGGCAGACGATCAGTAAAGGGAATGCCGATGCGTGGCTCTACTTCTACGAAGACTTCCTGGCGGACTACGACAATGCCCTGCGGAAGCAGACCGGCTCGTATTACACCCCACCGGAAGTCGTTGGGGTGATGGTTCGGTTGGTCGATGACGTATTGCGAACGCGGTTCGGGCAAACCGCCGGGTTGGCCTCTCCTGCCGTGAAGGTCGCCGACCCTGCCGTCGGAACGGGTACATTTCTGCTCGGCATCCTCCGGCAAATCGCAACGGCGGTCGAAGCCGATCAAGGCGAAGGAGCCGTGCCGCAAGCCGTCGAAGCCGCCATCGGTCGGCTGATCGCGTTCGAGATGCAACTCGGGCCGTTTGCCGTCGCGCAACTGCGAATTCACGCCGAATTGCTGCACCTGATCGGCCACGTGCCGCACACGCCGCCGCGGATGTTCGTCACGGATACGCTCGCCAATCCTTACGTCGAAACGAACACGCTCGGCTCGTGGTATGCCACCATCGGCGAATCGCGGCGACAGGCGAACAAGATCAAGATCGAGGAGCCGATTACGGTCGTTATCGGCAACCCGCCTTACAAGGAAAAGGCAAAAGGCCGCGGCGGTTGGATCGAAGCCGGCCACAGCAATCGGACTCCCCCGCTCGATGCCTGGATGCCTCCGGCGAACTGGGGGGTCGGTGCCCACGCGAAACACTTGCGGAACCTGTACGTCTACTTCTGGCGGTGGGCCACATGGAAGGTCTTCGACCACGACCCCAAAAACAATACAGGCGTCGTCTGCTTCATTACCGTGGCCGGGTTCCTCAACGGCCCCGGCTTCCAGAAAATGCGCGACTACCTCCGCCGGACGGCCGACGGCATCTGGGTGATCGACTGTTCCCCCGAAGGCCATCAACCCGACGTACCCACGCGAATTTTCCAAGGCGTTCAACAACCTGTCTGCATCGTCGTGGTGTCGCGGTCGAAGTCCAAAATCGCCGATACGTTGGCGGCGGTGAAGTACCACGTGCTGCCCGTCGGAAAGCGCGAAGCGAAGTTTGAAGCCCTTGCGAAACTCTCGCTCGACGGCGAGGGCTGGCAGGACTGTCCCGCCGAGGGTCGCGCCGCGTTCCTCCCGGCGGCCACCGGCGATTGGGCCACCTACCCCGCGCTCGACGACCTCTTCGCATACAGCGGCTCCGGCGTCATGCCCGGTCGCACCTGGATCATTGCCCCCGATGCCGATTCGCTGACGAAACGCTGGCACACGCTCATCCACGCCAAACCAGAACTCAAAGAGGACTTGTTCGTTCCACACTTGAACAAAGAGAAGCTGGGAGATCGTCACGTTCAGCGAATCGTGTCCAAAGGTTTGCCAGGCTTCCCCGATAACCCAAAACCGATTGCCCAAGATAAAAGCGACTGCATCCCGCCGGTTTGCTACGGCTTCCGCTCCTTCGATCGACAGTGGATCATTCCCGATAACCGCGTTCTTAATCGGCCCAACCCGGAACTCTGGCGTGCCCATTCGGAGAAGCAGATTTACCTGACGGTACTGAATCGAACATCGCCATCCGTTGGGCCGGCATTCACGTTTACCGCTTCGATTCCCGACCTCGACCATTACAAAGGTTCGTTCGGTGGCCGAGCGTTTCCACTCTGGCGTGACAGGGCTGCGACTGAAGCGAACCTACCGCCGAAATTGCTCCAATTCCTCTCGAAGAAGTACAAGATTGCAGTGACGGCGGAGGACTTTCTGGCGTACCTAGCGGCGAATCCGGCATACACCGCAAAGTTTCAACCGAACCTATCTCAGCCCGGACTTCGCATCCCTTTGACAGCGAAAGGTACGCTCTTCGCCGAGGCCATCGAACTCGGTCGCACGATCATTTGGCTCCAGACCTTCGGCGAACGCTGCACCGATGCGAAACGGCCGGCCGGTCCGCCGCGATTGCCGAAAGAACGGGCACCGCGCATTCCGAAGGACGGAGCCATCCCCGCCGATGCGGACGCGATGCCGAACGACATCGACTACGACGCGGCAAACCGCCGATTACTCGTCGGGACGGGGTTCATCGACAATGTGCCGCCGGCAGTCTGGAACTACGAAGTGTCGGGCAACAGGTTCTGAAGCAGTGGTTCAGTTACCGCAAGCGGAACCGCGAACGGCCGATCATCGGCGACCGACGGCCTCCGTCGAAACTCGGCGAGATCCAACCCGACGGTTGGCTGGCCGAATACACGACCGAATTGCTCAACGTGTTACACGTACTGGGATCGTTGGTGGAATGGGAGCCTGCCCAGGCGAAATTGCTAGAGCAGATTTGTGCGGGGCCGAGAATCGCAAGAGCACAACTGACCGATTCCGAAGCCTTGCACGTGCCAGAGAAATGGCGGAAGTCACTAAAGGCGAGCACGGGACTGTTCGACGAAGCTGAAAGCGATTGAAAGCGTGTTGGATTATCATCAATTTGAATACGAACCACCGGGACAATTGGTTTATCCCGGTGGGTGAACCGCAACCTAGTTCTGCTGGTCGGTTTTCATGTGGCAGTTCTTGTACTTCTTGCCGCTGCCACAGT
>JAYSYI010000369.1:0-13949 GCA_043727665.1 Limnoglobus sp.
TGTTTCTAAGAAAGATTTTTAACCGCAGAGCACGCGAAGAGCGCGGAGAAAACAATTAGCTCGCTTCCGCGTCACGCTCGTCATGAAACATCTTCATCACTTCGTCCCACGAGATGGCCTCTGCTTTTCCGCTCTTCGCGTTGTCGACTCGGCGCTTCAGTTCGTCGGACCAGGCGTCCTCGTCGATTTCGGTTTCTGGGTCGCCGAGCGAATCGTAGATTCTCACGGCGAGCTCTTCTCGCTCGATCTCGGATAATTCCAACGCGGCTTCGAGCAAAGTCTGCACTTGTGTGGACATGGTCTCTCCTCTCAATCGCGCGGAACGAACGTGTGGGAATTGTACCGCAATTCGCACACTCGATACAGCATTACTTCGCTTTGACGTCGTAACAGGTGAGTTTGTCCTGGTCGCGAAGATAGAGTTTGCCGCTCACGATGACGGGGTGCGGCCAACTGGCCTTACCGCTGCGTTCGGTTTCTTTGAACGACGAGACGACTTTCAGGCTAACGGGCGATGGCTCGATAAGTACCATTGTGCCGTTGTCGTAGCGGAAGTACAGCAGGCCATCGGCGGAGAGCACGGCGGCGGAGCTTTTGTCGGTATCCTTTGTCGTGGCGGGGTTTTTCTCTGGCCCCCATTTAATGTCGCCGTTAATCAAGTCGACGCAGACAGGCTTGCCGTTGTTCTGGTCGTGGCCGAAATACGCGAAGTCGCCGACTTGCACCATGCCGCCGTGGTGGTTATTCAACTCTGCCTTCTTGTAAGACTTGATCTCTTTCACTGCGAATTGATCGGGGCTTTCCGAGTTGATTTTCAGTAACGCCGCTCCGCCCGAATAGGCACACGAAACCCAGACGTGATCATTGCTGACAATCGGGATCGGAATCTGTGCCACGCCGCCGCCGGATGCATCGCCTTTGTAACTCCACAGCAGTTTGCCATCCTCAGGACTGACGCCGACAACTCCCGCCGCTTTGCCCATGAGCACGACGTACATCGGGCGGCCCGCCAAGGTCACTTTCTCCGCAGAGCAGTAGCCGCCGCCATCGTTGCCACCGCCAGGGATCGCGCTTTTCCAAATGTCTTTGCCCGTCTTTTTATTCAAAGCCACAATCGCGGCTTTGCCACCACCCGGAACGCAGATGAGTTTTTCGCCGTCGATCAGTGCGGAGTCTGTGAAACCCCACGATGGCACTTTCCCACCGAAGTCCGCGAGGTAGTCGCGTTGCCAGAGTTTTTCGCCTTTGACCGCGTCGAGGCACACGAGCTTACCGTTACTGCTGACGGCGAAGACTTTGCCATCGTCGTAGGTCGGGCTAGCGCTTGGGCCGTTGTTCTGATTGGTTTTGCGCGGTTCGTCGAATGGCGTGAACCAGAGTTGGGTGCCGTCGGCTTCTTTCAATGCCCAGATCCCGTCTTTGTCATTCCGGGTACCCATGCCGAAGATCATGCCTTTGGCGATCGTCGGCGTGCCGAAACCGAGGCCGAGGCCTTTGGCCGTCCAGGCTTTCGCGGGGCCATCCTTCGGCCACGTTTTGAGTAAACCCGTTTCCTTGGATATGCCGTCGCGGTTTGGTCCGCGGAACGTAGGCCAATCTTCGGCGTACGCGGTCGATGTGAATAACAGGCAAGCAAGGAGCAAAAAGCGAATCGGCATCGGCGAACTCCGGAAACGAGGGAAGGCGGGTACGCAGATCGTTTTATCTGGCACACCCGCTGCCGCAAGTCGTTCACCGCGTTCTCATCAAATGAAAGTGCGTCTATCGCACGCGAACGTGCGAATACTGGAAGCCGAATGCGGGTGGTGGCGGTGCGTAGTAAATCGGTCGCTCAATGTAGACGGGTTCTTCGCGGACGATGATCCGTTGGCGGGGTGGTGGCCCGTAAGCGCGTTGTCGCGAATCTTGCATCGTGCGGATCACTTGTGGCGGCACGTTGTTCGCGCTCAGGTATTCGATGTCTTTCGTCGAAAGGTTGAACGTCGAGCCGGTAGAACGAATCTGGTTGATGATGACATCGGCACTGACGTTTTGCTGAACCATCGTGACGACATCGATGAGTCCCACTTGTGCTTGGCGCGATGCCTCGGCTGCGGCTTGATCGGCACTCGCCTGGCGGACTTCCGCACGTTCTTCATCGCGTTTGTCGGCATTGTGGCCCGCCAGCGCACCGAGGCCGCCACCGAGTAGCGTACCGGCCACGGCACCCGTTTTCGGGTTGCCAGTTGCGGCACCGATTGCCGTTCCGAGGCCCGCACCGACACCTGCGCCGATCAGGCCGCCTTTTTCCGTGTTGTTCATCGTTGAACAACCGGTGCTGGCAGTCGCAAGGATCGTGCAAAACCAGACTGCAATTCGTCCGTGGCGGAACATGTCGCAATTCCTCATTCATACAACGTCGAGGTGCAAACCATGCCCATAAACGGGCGGGGCGTCAAGACCGGATTGGGTTTTCCCGGTTGACGTCGCATACCATTGCTCGCACCATGACACTTATCGCCCAATGCGGGCGTGCGTCTTTGTCGAAAACGTAAGGAGCGCGAAATGTCGATCCCACGAGCGTGGCTCGTTCTTTTGTTAGCCAGTTTCCACAGCATGACTGAAACATCTGCCTTTGCCCAAGCCCCCGCACTTCCCGAAGGCATGACGAAAGGCGTCACGGTCGAAGGCATCACCGAATACAAGTTCGCGAACGGCCTACGCGTGCTTCTCCTGCAAGATGCCTCGCAGCCCAAGGTGACGGTCAATGCCACGATCTTCGTCGGCAGTCGCCACGAGGGTTACGGCGAAACGGGAATGGCTCACTTGCTCGAACATATGGTGTTCAAGGGCTGCCCGAAGTTCCCCGATGTGCCCAAGGCACTCCGCGACCACGGGGCGAACTTCAACGGCACCACCTCCGTCGACCGTACGAATTACTTCGAAACGATGTCCGCGACCGATGAAAACCTCGAATTCGGCATCGAACTCGAAGCGGATCGCATGATTAACAGCTTCATCGCGCGCGAAGAACTCATGAAAGAGTTCACCGTGGTACGAAGCGAATTCGAGCGCGGCGAAAACAACCCCGTCGGGATTCTGTTTCAACGGATGCAATCGGCTGCGTTCGAATGGCACAATTATGGCAAATCGACCATCGGTAACCGAACGGACATCGAGCGCGTTCCCGTCGATAGCTTGAAAGCTTTTTACAAGAAGTTTTACCAGCCCGATAACGCATTCATCGTAATTGCCGGGAAGTTCGACGCAACGAAGGCACTCGCACTGACCGCGAAGCACTTCGGCACGATTCCGAAACCGACCCGCGAACTACCCGCCACGTATACCGAGGAACCCGCACAAGATGGCGAGCGCGTCGTCACGCTGCGTCGCGTTGGCGAAGTCGGTGCGACGGGTGCGGTGTATCACATCCCCGCCGCCAGCCACCCGGATTACCCCGCATGCGAAATTTTGGCGAACGTGCTTTCAACGCAACCGAATGGCCGACTGTACAAGGCCCTTGTCGAAGCGAAGAAAGCCAGCGGCGTCTTTGCAATCGCACGGAACACCTTCGACCCCGGCACGATGACGGTCGTGGCCATTACCGAAGCCGACAAGACCGAATCGACCCGCGATGCGATGATCGGATTGCTCGAATCCCTGTTCGAAACGCCAATCACTGCCGAGGAAGTCGAGCGGGCACGCCTGCCACTGATTCAGCAACGCGAACGCACGTTGGCGAACACGCAACTCTTCGCAATCAGCCTGAGCGACTGGGCCGGGTGCGGCGACTGGCGGTTGTTTTTCGTTCACCGCGACCGCCTCGAAAAAGTCTCCGCCGCCGACGTTAACCGCGTCGCCGCGAAGTATCTGATTCGCTCGAACCGCACCGTTGGCATTTACGTCCCCACGAAAAAATCCGAACGCGCAGAGATCCCCGGTGCCCCCACCGTGGCTTCGCTCGTCGATGCCTACGTCGGTCGCGCCGCACTTTCCGCCGGAGAAGCGTTCGACCCGACGCCGGAGAATGTCGAGAAGCGCGTCGTTCGCGGCAAACTCGCAACGGGCCTGTCGTATGCCTATTTGCCGAAGAAAACCCGTGGCGAAACGGTCAACCTGACCATGATCCTCCGCTTCGGGAATGCCGACTCGCTGAAGGGCAAAACCGAAGCGGCCGAGTATATGGGCGCGATGCTCAACCGCGGCACGAAGTCGAAGACTCGCCAGCAGATCAAGGATGAATTCGACAAGCTCGGTTCGATCGTCTCGATCGGTTCCGATCCGGGCGACGTGACAATTTCGCTGCAAACGAAGCGTGCGAACCTGCCTGCCACGCTGGCGTTGTTGAAGGAAATCCTCCGCGAACCGAACTTCCCCGAAGCCGAGTTCGAGGTGCTGAAACGCGAACAACTCGAAGGACTCGAGCAAAACCGCACCGATCCGCAAGCACTCGCCGATAACGCACTGTCGCGGAAACTCGCCCCGTTCCCGCCGGAAGACACGCGCTACGTACCAACGTTCGCGGAATCGAAGACGCGGTTGACGGCGCTGACCGTGGACAACGTTCGCGAAGTCTACGAAACGCAACTGAGCGGCACGACGGGCGAAGTGGCGATCGTCGGCGATTTCGACCCGAAGGCCGCCACGACGGCGATCGAAGCAATTTTGGAAGGCTGGACGTCGAAAATCGCCTACAAGCGAATCACGGAGCCTGCCGTGGCCGTCGCGGGTGGCGTGGAAAAGATCATCACGCCAGACAAAGCGAACGCGGTCTACGTCGCCGGTTTGAACGTGCCGATCCAGAACACCGACCCCGATTATGCCGCACTGATTATCGGGAACTACGCGCTCGGCGAAGCCCCACTCGCCAGCCGCCTCAGCGTTCGCGTTCGCGGCAAAGAAGGTCTTTCCTACGGCGTGCGTTCGGCCGTTTCCGTCTCGTCGGTCGAAAAGAACGGCCGCTTCAGCATGTCCGCGATCACCAACCCCGACAACATGGGTAAGGTCGATTCGATCATGGCCGAAGAACTGAAAAAGTTCCTCACCGAAGGCATGAGTGCGTCCGAACTCGAAGAGGTCAAGAAAGCGTTCATTCAGACGTTACGCGGTCGGCGTGCGAACGATGGCGCACTGGCGGGGCAGTTGGTAAACGGGCTGTATGCCGGGCGAACCTTCGAGTATTACGCGGACCTGGAGAAGAAAATCGAGTTGCTCCAGCCCGGCGATATTAAGAAGGCTTTCGATAAACTGATCGACCAGAAGAAGCTGGTGATCATTCAGGCGGGCGATCTCGATAAGAAGCCTGCGCCAAAAACCGACGAGAAAAAGTAACCGGTTGCCGCGTTCGCGTGTCTACCCCTGGAAACCCACCCGCAGGACGGGTGGGTTTTGTCTTCGAGGATACGGATTATGGACGCCGCCGATCGCCCGGTCGATAACGCACCGTATTTGACTCACGTTCACGGTGGCCTGACCATCGAAGGCTGGTCGCGTGCGGCGGTGCAAAGCTACTGGCGCGTGCCCGAACTCAAGGTCGGCTTCGACCTGGGCGGCCATCCGTGGGACTTCATGGGCACACCCAACTGGTTCGTCTCGCACACGCACCTGGATCACATCGCCGCACTGCCCGTTTACGTGGCACGCCGACGCATGATGAAAATGGAACCGCCGACGATCTACGTGCCCATCGAGGGCGTCGAAGATGTGCGGCGTTTCATGCAGATCATGCAACGGCTCGATCGCGGCCGCCAAATCGCCGAGATCATCGGCGTCGAACCCGGCCAGGAAATCGAACTCTCCCGCGAACTCGTCGTGACGGTTTTCGCCACCACGCACACGATCCCCTCGTGCGGGTTCGTCGTCTGGGACCGTCGGAACAAGCTCAAGGAGGAGTTTCTGGAACTCTCCGGCACGCAGATTCGCGACCTGCGCCTGTCTGGCACCGCAATCACGCGCGAAGTGCGTACGCCGATCCTCGCCTATACCGGCGACACCAGCCCTGCGGGCATTGATGGCTACCCGCCCGTTTTCGAAGCCAAAGTGCTCATCACCGAACTCAGCTTCATCCGCGCGAGCCATCGCCGCGAGAAAATCCACAAGTTCGGCCACATGCACCTCGACGACTTCCTCGAACGGGCCGACCGCTTCAACAACGAACTCATCATCGCCGCGCACTTCAGCACGCGCTATCACACTGAAGAAATCCTGCGCACATTAGGCAACAAACTCCCCGAGAAGTTGCAATCGAAAATGCGCCTTTGGGTGTGAGACGATTCCGCGCGATGCAACAAAACAGGGATGTGACCTATGGCCATCGACACTCGCTACCGTGCTTCGGACTTGATCGCGTATGCGACGGCGCTGTTTGCGGCGGCAGGGTGCGATGGCGATAAGCCTGCGACAATCGCGGCCGGATTGGTCGAAGCGGACTTGCTCGGGCATACGACGCACGGGTTACAACTGGCTGCCGCATACTTGGCGGAGTTGGCAAATGGCGGCATGTTGGCGCACGGCGAACCGGACGTGATTGCGGATCGTGGGGCGACGATCACATGGGATGGGCGAACGTTACCCGGCGTTTGGCTGACCGCGAAAGCGGTCGACTTGGCGGTGGAGCGGGTTGCCACGTACGGCGTCGTGACGGTGGTGATTCGGCGTAGCCATCACATCGGTTGCCTGGCGGCGTTTCTACAACGGGCAACGGATCGCGGCTTGATGATAATCCTGGCCTGTTCGGACCCGGCAACGGCAAGTGTGGCTCCGTACGGCGGGCAAAAAGCGGTGTTTACCCCGGACCCATTTGCCGTCGGCATACCGACCGATGGCGAGCCGATCTGGATCGATATCAGTGCGTCAATTACGACGAACGGCTTGGCGGGCAGGCTGAAACGCGAAGGCAAGCGGTTCCCCGGTGCGTGGGCACTCGATGCCGCGGGCGTGGCGACCTACGACCCTGGCGTTCTGTTTGAGAATCCACCCGGTACGTTGTTGCCAACTGGCGGAGTCGATCACGGCCACAAAGGCTACGGGCTGGCGCTGATGGTCGAAGCCCTCACACAAGGTCTGGGCGGGTTCGGCCGATCGCAGGCACCGAGCGGTTGGGGGGCATCGGTCTACGTGCAAGTCACCGACCCGGCGGCATTCGGTGGCTCCGACGCGTTCTGCCGTGAAACCGGTTGGCTGGCGAAAACCTGCCGGGAAACTCCGCCGATACCCGGCGTCGATGCCGTCCGCTTGCCGGGGCAACAAGGCCTCGCCCGCAAACGCCTGGCACTCGCCGAAGGCGTCGCTCTCTATCCGGGCATTCTGGATGCACTCGCCCCATTCGCGGCCAAGTTCCACGTGCCGGTACCGACCCCGATAGATCCGAATTGACCGGCACTTCGCTCCTGACTATGTTCGCGCCGCTTGACTGAGCGAGATGTCCTGAAGGAGCCTAAACATGAGTGGCTGGCGTACTGTGGTGCTGTTGGGTGTGTTGGTCGGTCTGGGTATCGTGGGTTGTGGCAAATCCGAGGTGACCGACCAGCCGACCGAGGCAACGGTGCCGGTGGTGGCACCGTTGCAGCCGGTTCCGGTGAAGCGGAACGCGGCCGAATACAACGTGCCGTTCGATGCGGCCACGGTCGCGATTGCACCCGAAGGGTTCGAGTTACCACCCGATAAAACATTCGCCGGGAAACCAGCCGCGAAACTCGCCGACGATGTGCGCAAATTGTGGCCGAGCATCGCGTTAGCCGACGATGCGGGTCTGCCGCTGACGTTGCGTACGAGCATCGAAACCGAAGCGGGCACGTTCGAGATTACGCTGCACCCGGATGCCGCGCCGAACCACGTGCGGAACTTCCTCGCACTGACGAAAGTCGGCTACTTCGATGGCCTCGTTTTCGAGCGCGTCGTCCAACAAGTTTCCGTCTCCACCGATGGCACGCGCGCACCGTACGAGTTCATCACGGCCGGTTGCCCCGTCGGCGATGGCACACCGGGCCGCGGGCATTTGGGATACTTTTTGAAGCCAGAAATCGGCGACATTACGCACGAGGAAGGCACCGTCGGCTTCTGGCGCGAAGACGCCGACGAATCGGCAGGCGTACGGTTTTACATCACACTTGGCCCCGCCCCGCTGATGGACAAAGAGTACACCGTCATCGGCAAAGTCACGCTCGGCCTCGACACGCTGCGAAAGATCGCCGACATGCCTACAAAAACGCCCGGAAGCGAACTGCCACTGAAGCCCGTCGCGATTCGGAAAGTGACGGCGAACCGCTAACGATGGGTAGTAAGCTTTCGTTAGCCGGACGCCGTCGGGCTAACGGGGTTTCGCGGAGGCAATTCGACGATGTTGCAGTTCTGGATGAAGTCCTTGTTAAATGCAGATCGTATCGCGTTCCAACGGATCTTGGAGTCGGCCGATTCACTTAAGGAAAGTTGATGGGTAATCGTGAGATACTGTAATTTGCGAATGCCCGACCACACTGCGAAGACATCGATCCAGCTCTGCGTGAAAACCGCTTCAATCGATAGACTAGTGAGCTTCGTCAGGCGTTCGATTTGAGAAAGCAATCGTTCGGGATGATCGTCGACAACAATGTGCAAACTGAGATTTTCCAATTGTGTCCAACGCCCATTACAAATTGCATCAACCGTCTCGGATGACAATGGATGAAAATACATTATACTAAATCTAGTCAATTCCGAAACAGCAGGAGACCCCGCCAGCGTGCAGACACACCTTGAAACGGACGACGCGTTATAGTTTGCAATGGATATGTACAAGCAATCTAAACGGCTCCAACTATTGTGGCTCGCAAACTCGGTAACGGCTTCCTCAGTCATTGAGTAAAGCATGATGAACTTTAGATGCGAAGCCATTGCGGACCTCGCTAAAATTCTCATTTCGTAGTCAGAGATCGGTTCGCCTTGATGAGTGTGGCAACTGAGAGACTCTACGTGGCCAATATGAGGCGATGCAACTATCGAAGCCATAGTTTTGGGGTCGCGAAGTATCAAAAATAAATTTCGGATCTGCTTGAGTGCCGGAGTGTTTTCGCATGCCCACTCATCGCCCGTCATTGGAGGTAATACCAGAGTCCGGAGTGGAATCACTCGAACCCAATCGGAGATCGATAAGCCATTTCCCGAGCGTAGTGTCAAATCTTCCGGAAATCCCCTTGAGAATCTGCACGATTTAAACGAAGAAATCAATGTGTCTTGAGACTTTACGTTGCATTCGATCGTGGTTGATGGGTTCTTTTCAGAACTCGAAATCCAATACGGCCATGACTCGGAACGCTGAGATTCGATCCTTCTCCCGTATACTTTGGGTACAGGAAGACCAAGGTCTTCGCAGACTTCCGCCCACCAACTCATACCGTGTATTCTGAACAATTTCTGCTCGCGATCGGTAATCTCTCGTGCTTGTTCGCATTGAATGCGTATGAATTCGGCGCGAGGATCGACTCCACCACACTGCTCATCCAACCAATCGGCGTACGCCAGACGAACGATGTCGTCATCAGGGTCGGCGAGGATCGCGCGCAGGAATGTGTCGCGTTCTGTCATTAATATTCTTGCCTGGTGTCGTTTCCGATATGATATACGCAATTGTGTATGGTTAGGAATAGTCTACTTTATTCTGCACGTCGGGATAACAATTCCGATTCTGATAGCCCTACGCGCGAGCAAGGGAGTTGTGGCGATACTACGAGCTTACCATCACAGGGCAGCGAACCGCTAGAATGCTTGCGTCGGGCTGCGTACGATTGCTTCGCACGGAACCGCGACGAACGAGATGCAACCCGATGGCCAAGAGCAAACCGGTCGAATCTGTAACGGTCGCGACATCGGTCGCGCCGTCCGCGAGTTATACCGTCGTTGCGCGTCGCTATCGGCCTCAGCAGCTCGTCGAACTCATCGGACAGGAACACGTCGCGCAGGCTCTCACGAACGCGCTGAACTCGGGGCGCGTGGCCCATGCGTACTTGTTCACCGGTGCGCGGGGGGTTGGCAAAACGTCGTGTGCGCGGATTTTGGCGAAGGCGATGAACTGCGTCAAAGGCCCGACGCCGACGCCGTGCGATGTGTGCGATATTTGCAAGTCGATCGCCACCGGCGACGATGTCGATGTGCTCGAAATCGACGGTGCGAGCAACAATAAAGTCGATGAAATTCGCGACTTACGCAGCAACGTCGGCTTCCGGCCGACCCGTGCGCGATTCAAAATTTACATCATCGACGAAGTCCACATGCTGACCACGGGCGCGTTTAACGCGCTCCTCAAGACTCTCGAAGAACCGCCGCCGCACGTCAAGTTTATCTTTGCCACGACGGAAATTCATAAGATCCCGATCACGATCCTGTCGCGCTGCCAACGCTTCGACTTTGCACAAGTGCGCACCCAAAAGATCTTCGAGGCACTGCAAAAAATCGTTGCGAAAGAGGGGCTGAAAGCCGACGATGAATCGCTGCACATGATCGCACGCCGTGCTGCCGGTTCAATGCGCGATTCGCAATCATTGCTCGATCAACTACTCGCGTTCAGCGATGGCGACCTGACGAGCGAAAAGGTCCACAGCCTGTTCGGCACCGCGGGTGAAGATCGTGTGACCGAGCTTGCCGAAGCGATCCTCACCGGCGATTCCCCGAAGGCGTTGTCGAACATCACGGACTTTGCCGAACGCGGGTTGCAACTCGGCGAATTGCTCGACCAACTCATCGAATATTGGCGTGGCCTGATGCTCGTATTGTCGGCGGGGAACGACTTCAGCGAACTGCCGGGCACGCCGGCGTATCGGGAAAAGCTGAAGCGGCACGCGAAGGGTACGAACCTCGATACGATTCTGGCGGGGCTGGACATCTGGACGACGACCAAGATGAAAATGCGAGGCAGTTCGTTCACGCAAATTCTGCTGGAAATGGCGGTGATTCGCCTCAGTCGCCTCGAAGATCTCGTCACGCTGTCGCAGTTGACGACGCTGATAGCAAGTGGTGGCACGGCCGCCCCTGCACCTCGCCCGGTTGCGGCCACGAAGCCCGTGCCGGCGAGTCCCAATCCGACGCCAACGGTCGAGGCATCAAAAAAAAAACCGATAGCGGTTCCGGAAACTGACGGCGTGCCGTTCCCCGTTATCGACGCGAGTAACTTGGCGGAAGTCTGGCCGATGATCTTGCAGGAAATGGGGTCAATGAAGGCGCGATCGTTGGTGCTGGCGAAAAATGTAGCAATTTCTGGGCCAAATGCTCTGGTAATCCCGTTTCCGCCGGACTATAGTTCTGCTTACCAGAACGTGTCGGGCGAAAATACGAACGACGAACTGCGTAAAGTGCTTAAGCGATTAACGGGCCAAGACTGGGCGATTCGCATCGAGTTACTCGTCGGTTTGCCGTCGGCCACGCGCGATGTTCCGAAAGCGACGCCCTCGACGCGAGCCAAGGATATTAAAGATTTGCCGATGTTCAAAGCGGCGTTCGATGTTCTCGGTGCGCAGTTCGTGAACATCGAAAACGGCTACAATCCGCACACGCCGATCGTGGCCGACGACTGGCAGGAACCGCTCCCCGAACCGCTTACCGTACTCGACGAAGACGAACTGGAGTAACGCATGTTCAACGAACTCGGCGCGATGATGAAGTTGATGGGCAACAAAGGCAAAATTCAGGAGGAAATCCTGAAGCTGCAAGCGACAATCGAGAAGGTTTCCGCCGAAGGCAAAGCCGGTGCGGGCTATGTGACGGTTCGCGTCAACGGGCGAATGGAAGTCCAAAATGTGACGATTAGCCCCGAAGCGATGGCGCTCAACGATCGCGAAATGCTCGAAGACCTGATCGCCGCCGCGACGAATCAGGCGCTGACCAAGTCGAAAGAACTCGTTGCGGAAGAAACCGCGAAGATGGCAACCAACGTCGGTCTGCCAGCCAACATGCTCGGCGGCCTCGGTTTAGGCTGAAAAGGGAGGCGATTGCGTGTCGGAGAACGGGAACGCGATTTCGACATTACTCGAAGAACTCGGCAAGCTGCCCGGTGTCGGGCCGAAAACGGCGGAACGGATTGCGCACTTTCTGCTCGTTGGCGACCGCAGCGTGGCTAGCACATTGGCGGAATCGTTGCGGGCTGTTGTCGAGCGAGTTCATCCGTGCCGCGAGTGCCACCATTTGTGCGAAGGCGAACGCTGCGAGATTTGTTCGGATCGCCGCCGCGATGCGGGTATGATCTGCGTAGTCGAAACGACGCGCGATGTCGGCTTGTTCGAACGGTCGGGCAATTATCGCGGTGTCTATCACGTGCTCGGTGGGCGGCTCGCCCCGCTCGAAAATATCGGCCCCGAAAAGCTGACGCTGACCGAACTATTGCAGCGCGTGCGGAAAGGCGGCGTTCGCGAAGTCATCCTCGCGACCAGCCCGACGCTCGAGGGCGACGGCACGGCGTTACTCGTATCGACGTTCCTGGCCGGTACCGGAGTGCCGATCACCCGGCTCGCCCGGGGTGTCCCGAGCGGGGCCTCGCTCGAACTGATCAATTTCCAGATATTGTCGGATGCACTCGACGCGCGAAAAGCGTACTGACGATTGCGGAGAGAAGTGACGCATGAGCGGATTAAATCTTGGAATGGGTATGCGGACGGAGCAGAACCTCAGCATGAGGCTCGCGCCGCGTATGATCCAGTCGATGGAAATTCTCCAATTGCCGATCATGGCATTGCAAGAGCGCATTCAGGCGGAACTGCAAGAGAACCCCGTTCTGGAAATCAAAGAGCGTAAGGCCACCGAAGCCGAAGGCCCCGCCGAGTTCAACCCCGATGCCCCGCTGAAGCACGACGAATCCGGCGACCTCGAGTTCAACCGGCTCGACGAACTCAATCGCGATTGGGGCGATCACTTCAACGAAGAACACCGGCCCAGTCGCTCGATGAGCGAAGAAGCCGGGGTGCGCAAGCTCGACGCGATGCAGAACATCACGACGGCACCGCAATCGTTGCAAGAACATTTGTCCGAGCAACTCGCGTATCTCGATCTCTCGATCGAGCACCTGCCGATTGCGGCATTCGTGATTACGCATCTCGACGAGAACGGCTATTTACTCGACCACGACGCGGAAAATCGCAAGCCGATCCCGATTGCCTTCGACGAACTCGCACGTAACTACGAGGCGATCACCGGCACACCGATCACCGTCGTCGATGTCGAGGAAGCACTCTTTTCGATTCAAAAACTCGATCCTGCGGGAGTCGGTGCGCGCGACACGAAAGAGTGCCTGACGCTCCAAGTCGACAACGAAACCGAACACGCGGACCTCGTCCGATCGTTGATCGCGCACCACCTCGAAGACGTGGCACACAACCGCCTGCCCGCGATCCAGAAGAAAACCGGTAGCGACATCGAGACGATCAAGGAAGCGATCGAGATTCTGCGGCGACTCGACCCGAAGCCCGGCGGAAAGTATGCCGCCGAAAGTACGCAGTACGTCGTCCCCGATATCATCGTCACGCGCAACGACGAAGACGGTTTCGACATTCGCCTTACCGACGACTGGGTACCGAATGTGCGCATCAGCAAGCGGTACATCGAGCTGTTCAAAGACAAAAGCTCGGACCCGAAAGCGCGCGAATATTTGAAGCGAAAGATCACGTCCGCAAGCTGGTTGATCGACGCCATCGAACAGCGTCGCAGCACTCTGACGAAAGTGACGCGAGAGATTATCAACCACCAACGGGCGTTCCTCGACCGCGGGCCGGACCACATTCAACCGCTGAAAATGGAACAAATCGCGGAGAAAGTCGGCGTTCACGTGACCACCGTTAGCCGTGCGGTCGATGATAAATGGGTCGAAACGCCACGCGGTGTGTTTCCGCTGAAGCGGTTTTTCGGCGGCGGAACGAAGAACGAACAGACCGGCCTCGATGTCGCCTGGGAGCGCATCAAGCAGAAACTGCAAGAGATCATCGCCGACGAAAGCAAGCAAAAACCGCTTTCGG
>JAYSYI010000370.1:0-4630 GCA_043727665.1 Limnoglobus sp.
ACGCGAGAAATCAATCGCCGTTACGCCTTGATGATGTCTTTCACGGTCATGCCGCTTGGGATCATCGGTAGCACGTGTTCCTGATGTGGCACGTGGACGTCGAGAACGAATGCGCCGTCGGATTCGATCATCTCGATTAGAGCTTCGTCGAGGTCGCTCTTGTCCCAAACGCCCTTGCCTTTGACGCCAAAACCCTTGGCGATGGCCACGAAGTCCGGGTACGGTTCCACATCGTCGCCCGCACCGAGATACGTCTGGGCGCGGTTGCTACCGAAGAAGCGATCTTCCCATTGCATCACCATACCGAGGTGCTGATTGTTCAGAATCATCACCTTCGCAGCGATCTTTTCCGTGTGGCAAGTCGCCAGTTCCTGAATGTTCATGAGGAAGCTGCCGTCGCCGTCGATGTCGATGACGAGGTGATCGGGGTGCGCGACTTTGGCCCCCATCGCGGCGGGCAGGCCGAAGCCCATCGTACCGAGGCCGCCGCTGGTTACCCACTTACGCGGCTTGTTGAACGTGAAGTATTGCGCGGACCACATCTGGTGCTGGCCGACGCCGGTACTGATGATCGTCTTATCGAGCTGGCCGCGTTCCTTCAGCAACTCGTGCAGCCGCTTGATCGCGTACTGCGGGATGATCAGATCCTTGCCGGGTTCGGTGAACGTGAGCGGTTCGGTTTCGCGCCAGGCGTCGATCTGGCGGAACCATTCGGTGTAGCGTCCGCCACCGACGAGATCGGCGTTCGCGTCGTCTTTCAGCATCCCGTTGATGTCTTCGAGTGCCGCTTTCACGTCGCCGTGAACCGGAATATGCGCGAGCTTGTTCTTGTGAATCTCGCTCTTATCGACGTCGATGTGGACAATTTTGCCGTGTTTCGCGAACTCGGCCAGCTTGCCGGTCACTCGGTCGTCGAAACGCACGCCGAGGGCGATGAGCAGGTCGGCATCGTTTACGGCGTAGTTGCTGTACACGGTGCCGTGCATCCCGAGCATGTGCAAACAGAGGTAGTTATCGTGCGGGAAATTCCCAAGGCCATGCAGCGTGAGCGCGACGGGGATGCCCAGTGTCTCGGCGAACTTCGTCATCGCCTCGGCGGCTCCACTATGCGTGACGCCACCACCCGCGTAAATCACCGGGCGCTTACTACCGCGGATCGCATCAATGATCGGCTGGAGTTCGTCAGTCTTCGCGCGACGAACGGGCCGGTAACCCGGCAGGTTCATCGCCACGTCCCAATCGGGGACGATCTGCTTCACCTGCACGTCTTTACAAACGTCGATCAGGATCGGCCCTGGCCGGCCGGTCGTCGCGATGTGAAACGCTTCCTTCATCACCCGCGTTAGATCTTCGGTTCGCGTGACGAGGTAATGGTGCTTCGTGATGCCGCGGCAGATTTCCACCATCGGCGTTTCCTGAAACGCATCGTTACCCAGCGAGGTCGTGCTGACTTGCCCCGTGATGGCGATCATCGGGATCGAGTCCATCTTCGCGTCGGCAATACACGTCACGAAGTTCGTCGCGCCGGGGCCGCTGGTGCTGAAGCAAACGCTGGGCTTGCCGGTGGTGCGCGAGTAACCGTGCGCCATAAATCCGCCGCCCTGTTCGTGGCGAGGGAGGATTGTGCGGAGTTTGTCGGTGACCTTCGTGAAGGACTGGTGAATCGGCATCGAAGCACCACCGGGATAGGCGAATACGACTTCAACACCGTGCCGGATGAGGCTTTGAACGAGGATGTCGGCCCCGCTCATTTTGGCCGCGGCAGACGGGATCGTGTTTCGTGTTTCGCCCATGATACGCACCTAAAAACGCCAGAGTATGTGACGCCGGGAGTCGCGACGCGACACCGGCCACCCGAAATCGGGCAGACGAACGGCTCGCACGCTACCCATAATATACCAGCGAAAATAGCAGCGGAAAGATGCGAATTTATGCGAGTGTCCCGAGACGACCGTCAACGATCCACTCATAACTCACAATGACGGTGATTCACGACAGCGTTGGCATGTTTCTTGCCCTATCTATGGTGCAAACACTTACACCCGAGGGACGACCATGAGCACGATCACCGTAAAAGATGGCACGCAGATCTATTTCAAAGACTGGGGTGCTGGGTTGCCCGTTGTTTTCAGTCATGGTTGGCCGCTGAGTTCCGATGCGTGGGAATCGCAGATGATGTTCCTGGCCGAGCACGGCTATCGCTGCATCGCGCACGATCGCCGCGGGCATGGCCGATCGAGTCAGCCGTGGCACGGCAACGATATGGACACGTACGCTGACGACTTGGCCGAACTCATCCATCATCTCGATCTCAAGGCCGTTACCCTTGTTGGCCACTCGACCGGTGGCGGCGAAGTCGCACGCTACATCGGTCGCCACGGCACGGGGCGTATCGCGAAAGTCGTGCTTTTGGGAGCCGTGACGCCGCTGATGCTCAAGACCGAGGCGAATCCGAAAGGGCTGCCGATCGACATCTTCGACGCGATTCGCGGTGGCGTCCGTGCAGATCGTGCGCAATATTTCCAGGAGATGATCGAGCCATTTTACGGTGCGAATCGTCGGGGTGCCAAAGTCTCGCAAGGTGTCAAGGATGCATTTTTCATGCAGGCGATGATGGGCGGACTCAAGAACGAGTACGACTGCATCAAAGCGTTCTCCGAAACGGACTTCACCGAAGACCTGAAGAAATTCGACGTGCCGACACTCTTCATTCACGGCGATGACGATCAGATGGTACCGATTGAATCGTCCGCGAAGCTCGCCGTGAAAATGATCGCGAATGCGACGTTGACAATCTATCCCGGCGGATCGCACGGCCTCGCCGACACGCACAAAGACAAGCTCAACGACGATCTGCTCGCGTTTCTGAAAGCGGAGTGAACGAGACGCCTTGGATGGCGAGGTACGCGAGTGCGTCCTCGGGCACGAGCATTTCTCCGCTCGGCCAGCTCTTGAAACTGAACCGTCCCGCGAGCTTGGCGAGTGCTGATCGCTTGGATTCGATGTTCGGAAAGCGAATAAGTATCATATTGGAAATATACCCTCGCGTCGGTGTGCTGGCAAGTCGTTTGCTTTCGCGGTCCGTATCCGATTATGAATGATGTGCCTTGCTTCGCCATACTTCACGGGTGCCTGATGCGGATACTGACGACGCCGAATGATGCGGCCAAACGCGATTGCGTTCTGGCGGATGCGCTCCCCGGTTGCTATCTCGGCGAGGCGAAACGGGGGCCGTTGACCGGTGGGCGAACGACGGCGCTCGCACGCCTTCGCGATTACGATGCGACGAATTACGGGCGCAGCCGCAACCACATCGACGCCCCCGTTTCGCGGCTTTCGCCGTACCTTCGCCATGGGATGCTCAGCATCGTCGAAGTGCGCGATCACCTTCGCAACAAATACGCTACGGAGCCACAACGCTCGGAAGAATTCCTCCGGCAACTCGCGTGGCGGGACTTCTTCGAGAAGGTTCTGGACTGGTACGGCGACGCACTCGAAGACGATCTCGAAGAACCGAAACATTCGTCGCAAAGGCTCAATCGCATTCCGTTGGACATCGTCGAAGGCCGCACGGGGTTGCCGTGCGTCGATGGCATGTTGCACGAATTATTCACCGATGGCTACTTGCACAACCACGAACGGCTCTGGTTCGCGGCGTACCTCTGCCACTTTCGCGGCATCGACTGGAAGCGCGGCGCACGCCTGTTTCGCCAGCACCTTTATGATGGCGACATCGCCAGCAATTCGTCCAGTTGGCAGTGGGTTGAAAGTACCTTCGCCAGCAAGCCGTACTTCATGAATAAGCAAAACATTGCCACGTTCAGCGACAATCGTTGGTGCGATGGCTGCCGTGCGAAATGCCCGTTCGATGCCCCTTACGAGACGCTGCAACACCGGCTGTTCGGTGGCAATCGTGCACCGCTCGCCGGAAACGTCGCGGATGCATTGCCGCAAAATCTCGCACCGATTCCACCGGACGAACCGTACGCGGGCACGAAGTCCGAGCGCATCGTTTGGCTGCATGACGCCGCACTGTCAATCGACGATGTGGCACTGCGTGCGAACCCGAATGCCACCGTGTTGTTCGCGTTCGATGCACCCGCATTGCGTACGGAACCGTGGGCGTTCCACCGGCTCGCGTTCCTGTTCGATGGCGTTCACGATCTCTTCAATAAAGCTGGTAATCCAGACAAAATCGCGGTGGCTACCGACGCCGTCACGGCCATCGAAACGCTCGCGGCCAGCGGTGCGGAAATCCACGTGACCGATCACCCGAACCCGACGGTACGCAAAACCGTGCAGGCGCTGAAATCGCGATTTCGCGTGATCGTGTACCCGCGCCCGGTGATAGCGGAGTATGCCGAGGAGCCACGCCGCTTCAGCCGATATTGGGAAAAGGCTGCGATGCAAGTGTTGGGCTATCGGCCGAAAAAAGCCGACAAGTGGCACAAATGAGCGTCGCGCTTTGGTGGATCAAACGCGATGCCCGCTTTGCGGATAACCCCGCACTGACGGCAGCGATTGCGGCACACCGATTCGTGCTGCCAGTGTTCGCGTTCGAGCCATCGGTAATTACGGCAACCGACTATTCGGTGATGCATCATCACGCGCAATGGCAAGCGGTGACATA
>JAYSYI010000371.1:0-13922 GCA_043727665.1 Limnoglobus sp.
ACGAAATGACAACCGACCCCGAACGGGGTCGTAGCGGCTACAACCTATTCTTCGCGTGGTTATTCTCAAGCGAACCGCCTCCCTCAATTACACTCCGAACGCCAGAGAGGAAGCCGCTACGACCCCTTCCGGGGTCGGTGAAAATGGGCTGCGTACCCCAGGTGCGTGAAACGCGACCTGGGGCTAATGGCTGGAATCCCGTTGGGATAAAAACCAAAACCGGGATGACCCGAAAACACCGTCAACCGCAACTTCGCATTACCTGGGGGGTGCCCCACACTAGATTTGCGAAACTTCAAAACGCGATAGCGAGGGAGTCGTGGCGAGTCTTCGAGATACGACGAAAATGCGGATCGCGAATGGTCGCGATCCGCTGAAGTTTTTATCGCACGCCGCCCATTGCACCACCCATCGCGCCGCCACCGAGTACGAAATCGACGGTTGTTGCACCCGTAGCCAGTACCGACGCAGTGAGCGATGTGTCGATTGGGTCGCTATAAATCCTCGGCAACGATTCTTTCACGCCATCGGTGAACGGGCTGCTTCCCTCGGCGACTTCTTTACCATCGACGCCGAGTTTACGCGAAATCACCACTTTGTATTCGCCGGCAGAGACGCCCACCGATCCCTTTGCCGAGACGAGTTGATAGTTCCCGGAAGCATCGGTTCGGCCACTACCGGGGATGCCGTTTGGGTCGAGTGGCATGAACTGCACCATCGCCCCAGCAATCGCTTTGCCTTTCAAGCTGACGTTGCCAGTGACGGCAACAATCGGCTTGGAATCGCCCGATTTCGAACATCCGCCGAGACCGATCAGACCGAGGACTAGTAGCCCAATAATTCGCATGACGATCCTTGTTGGTGAATGAATTCTCGACGGAATGAACGCAGGAGTTATGGTAACGTGATGACGTTGCCATCGGCGATCTTCGACAGATTGCCCAAAGTTGTAGCATCGATCGAATCGCGTAAGAATGACACTGAGCCGTCGGCGAATACGAAGTTCGCACCGCCGGTGTGCAGGCTACCGGGGAACCACCATTCTCCCGACTTACCGCGTGGCAGTGGCTTGCCTGCGTTCGCACCCGTCCACGATGGATACACGAAGATGTTCATGCCATCTTTGGGGTCGATGCCTGTCATCACCCACGAGCGATACGCCCATGCGGCGCGGGAACCGTCGTAGACATCGAGCGTACCTTCGCCCATCGCCAATGTGTTGCTCGTACCGTCGGTGATGTCGGCAATTCGGCACTTGCTGTTTTCGCCGAACATGTACTTCGTCGAAGCGCTGGCCGATGCCCACGAATTGCTGGCATTACCGGTTTGGTAGGCGATGAAGTCGTAGTTTGTCTTGTACGAAACGCCCGTCGATGGGCCGTAGAAGCTGCCGGAAATCGTGTCCGGGCCGTTGTCCGATGGGCAGATGTACGTGGTGACCTTCTGCTGGCATAACGCGAGGTTCGTCGCGCTCACACCGCCACCGGCCAGTACACCGCCCGATTGCGAATTCTGATTGTTGTGCGATGCCGATTTATCATCGTACATCGAGTAGAGTGCGGTTTGTTCGATGTACGGCAGCAACAGCACGAGGCCGTTGAGGTTGTAGCCAGGGTTGGCGGCGCTTGCCCAGGCGTAGTTTTTTCCGGCGGCCGGGAAGACGTTGTTGACGCCTTCGTAATTGTGCAACGCCAAGCCGAGTTGCTTCAGGTTGTTGCTGCACTTCGCACGTGCGGCCGCTTCGCGGACCTTCTGCACGGCGGGTAATAACAGGCCGATGAGGATCGCGATGATCGCAATCACCACGAGTAACTCGATGAGTGTGAAACCGACTCGACGACGCGAACGGAACGAAGCCATGAGGCGAACTCCAATGTGGAGGATAGTGAAAACCGAGGTATGTAAAAACAAGGATTGGGAACGTAGGAGGGATCATTTAAGGAAGCAACAACGGTGTCGAAAATGGCACGCCGCGACGAGCCAAGACAGAAAATGCTTGATTTTGAGGCGTATTTGGCGTTTTGTCGAAATGCAAGTCAAAGCGAGGATCGAGAATAGTGCGACATTTGGCCACACCGATTGCCAGCGATCGTGGCACCGAATTCAAACGTGAACTTTACGAAATAACCAGCTCCGCAACCGCTTTTTTTGTCGCTTCAACGATCTTCGCTTCCCAGTTCGCATCGTCGGGGTGAAACGGAAATGTGATGCCACGCGAACTGTTGACGATGGCCCCGAGGCCGTTGCCGAGGAACGCGGCTTGCACGTCGGCGGCGGTTCCGCCTTGAGCGCCGTAGCCGGGAACGAGGAACCAAACATCGGGCATCATCTCACGCAACTCGGCGAGTTCGCGCGGGTGCGTCGCACCGACCACCGCACCGACATCGCCGAGGCCGCAGTCGCCCAAACGCACCGCGCTCCAACTCGCGACGGCGTCGGCGACGTGCCGATAGACCGGCTTGCCATCGCAGATTAAATCTTGAAACAAACCCGCGCCCTTATTGCTCGTTCGGACCAGCACGAACAGCCCGCAATCGCGTTTGCGTGCTGCCGTAATGAACGGCTCGACGGCATCTTCGCCGAGATACGGGTTCACCGTAACCGAGTCCGCGTTCCAGACCGGCCCGAACGCCGCCTCCGCATACGCCGCCGCCGTGCTTGCAATGTCGCCGCGCTTGGCATCGAGAATCGTCACCAACCCGAGTTCCTTGGCACGTGACAAAATCGACGCCAACGCGGTGAAACCGGCCACGCCCGCTTGCTCGAAAAATGCCGCTTGCGGTTTGACGACGGGTGCGAGATTCGCTACCAAATCCAGGACTTTCAGCCCAAACGCCTCGTACGCTGCCCCGATGCCTTCGAGGCCAAATCGTTCGCGAATCGACAGCGGCAACGACTCCCAACGCGGATCGATTCCCACGCAAAGGGCATTGCCTTTTCGACGAATATTTTCAGCAAGACGGTCGGCAAAATGACTCATGCTGTTGTTGTATTAAATCCGGATTGGCGTCATACTTCGCTTAAACCCCAACGCCCACGGACGAATGTCCGTTGGAACTGAGTCTTCGAAACACGATGGTTCGTGCGCCCGGAATGACCGTTGTGGCTTACCGCGTCGCGTCTCGAAGACTCGCCACGACTGGTTTTCGAGGGTATTTGCCCCCGTCCCATGGTTTCACCATGGGCTGAGAGAGCGATACCTTCCGTGTCGGGGTTCTGTTGTTCGGTCCTGAAAGGATCGCTCACGTAGCCCATGGTGGTACCATGGGATGGGCCGCACCCATTGGAATTGTGGCCTCTTGCGTCACGTCTCGAAGACTCGCCACGACTGGTGATTGATATGGCGGTTTGGCAGTCTATCTGTGCGCAATTTGTGGGGTAACCATTCGTCTTCGATGACACACCAGTTACCGAATGTCGATATTCAATAAACTGATGGCTTCCGGTCAGGGATGAACAGCGTATGGACAAAGCGAACATTTCAGAAATCGAGCTATTCCGAGGCCCTTGCTTCGGCACTTGCCCGGTGTTTGAAATCAAAATCACCCGCGCCGGTTCCTTTCGTTACGACGGCAGTCGGTACGTGGAACCGCTGGGCAAACGAACCGGTGGATTTCCAGGCTACCTCTTTGATCGACTGGCCGAGGTGTGCTGCGAGTTACGCATTCTTGAACTCGACGACGTGTATCCATCCGACAATGACGATGCACCGCTCACCGCTGTCAAGATACGTCATGCAGACGGTGTTAAGGTCGTCCGAAGCGATGGTGGTAACATGTGTCCAGTAAGGCTGTGGGCATTTGCAATTATCGTGGAACACGCGATGCGAGAAGCGTTTGCGATCGACGACCGCAAAAAAGGCAAACGGTGATCGTTACCAAATTTGTAGCAAAACACTTGTCACATCAAGATCGGCGTAATCACGCTGCCGCCGTGGCTGATCGGGATCGGTCGCCCCGTTTGATCGGGCACCGTCGCTTCGGGGTCGACTCCGGCGAGGTGGTACATCGTGGCGGCGATGTCGCCGGGGGTTACGGGGTGGTCTTTCGGGAACGCCGCCATCTTGTCGGTGGTGCCGTGAACGTAGCCGGTTTTCACGCCGCCGCCGAACATCAGGCAGAACCCGCACTGCGGCCAATGGTCGCGCCCTGCTTGTTTGTTGACGCGCGGTGACCGCCCCATGTCACCGTGAACGACTACGAGCACATCGTCGAACAAACCGCGCTCGGTGAGGTCGTCGATCAGCGCGGAAACGGAACGATCGAGGAACGGCAGCATCACGTGCTTCAGCAGTTGGAAGTTGTTATTGTGCGTGTCCCAGTGGCCGCTCGCTTGCGCGGCTTCCGTGTGAACGGTCACGAACGAGACACCCGCTTCGACGAGCCGCCGTGCCAGCAAGACGCTGGAACCGAAGAGGTCGCGGCCGTAGCGATCGCGGGTCCGTGGGTCTTCCTTGGAGAGATCGAACGCGAGTTTCGACTTCGGCGACGAGAGCATTTCAAACGCGCGGCGGCGCTTGTCGCTCATCTCGGTGGTGGCCGCAACGCGGTCGAGTCGGCCGACCTGCAAGTCGAGTTGTTCGACTAATTTTCGCCTGCCTTTTAAGGCATCTAACGACATGCCATCGAGCTTCGGCAACTCGGGTTCGCCCATCGGTATCAGCGTGTGATCGTAGAAATCGGCCGCACTCACGGGTCGCGCCCACTTCGGTTCGCACGTGCTGAACATCGGGTCGTACTTCGGCCCGAGGTAGCCGCCGTACGGCCCGGCGCGGTGTAACCCCTGGCTGTAACCCGGTAGCGCGGGCAGCATCATGTAACCGGGAAGTTCGCCGCCGCGACCGACGCCGAAATACTGGCACACCGAAGGAATGCTCGGGTGATTCGTCGGCTTCGAGAAATAATCGACCTGATCTTGCCCGCCCGTGTAACCCGTCATGACCGCGTATGGGTTGTGGCTGTTGTAGCCGTGCGACACCGTGCGAATCAGCGTCGTGCGATCGAGCCGCTTCGCCAGTTCCGGCATCGGCTCCGAGACGCGCACGCCGGGGATCGACGTGGCGCGCACGCCAAATTCACCGCGAATTTCTACGGGTTGATCGGGCTTCGGGTCGAACGTGTCGATGTGCGACGGGCCACCGAACAGGTCGATCAAGATGATCGCCTTCGCACGGGAAGTTCGCGTTTCGGACTTTGCGCGGGCGGGAAGCGCGTTGCCGAGAAGTGCGAGCGAACCCGCACGCAGCAGGTCGCGGCGAGTGAGGCCGTCACATGCGGTCGACGCATGACCGAGTAATCGGATCATGGGAATATTTCCCGAATAGCAAACAGAAGTTCCGGCAGGACTGGAAGCGTAACAGAAGAGATTGCGAATTACAAACGAAAAAACCCACGGCATAACCGTGGGTTTCAACGGTCGCAACATCGTTATCGACAACCGCCGACGAGGAACGCGATCAACACGATGGGGATCGGCAAGCCAACCAAAAGGGCCGCGAGGCCGTAGCGAATCTTGGCGGTACGTTGCATGGCTTTCGTCAGCATGATGAACTCCTTTGAATGTGACTTTCGAAAAGAAAGAATGGCGTATAGAGTCGCATCATTCGTGCCAAACCGCGATTTTTCTTCCGGAGTGCATCGGCTGATTATTTCGGTGAATCGCAATTTGAACGATTCCTTTTGTAGGAAAATTGCATTACCATCCGGGAAGTCGTGATGCGTTGCTACTCCGGTAACGTATTCGCTAACCGGAGCGATACATGCCAAATGACGAATGCGACCTCGTGATGAAAGGCGGCATCACGAGCGGGATCGTTTACCCGAAAGCGGTCGTCGAACTATCGAAGTCGTATCGCTTTCGCGGGATCGGCGGTTCGTCTGCGGGTGCGATTGCTGCAGCCGGTACTGCCGCGGCAGAACTCGGTCGAGGTACAGGTGGCTTCGATAAACTCGATGCGCTTTGCGAAGAACTCGCCAAACCGGCTGCCTTGCTCAATCTGTTTCAGCCGACGCGGGCGACTCGTCCCGTCATGCGGTTCGGGTTGGCGTTCCTGAACACCAAACTTTCGACGCCCGTGTTTCTATTCGTGTATCTCGTCGCCTGGAATGCGTTCACTCTGTTCTTAATTGGCGCAGTCATCGCGATGCTCGTCGTGAATTTTGTGTTGTTCGATACCATTGGTCGTTGGGATTATGCGATATTCGGTGTCTTCGTTTTCTCGCTGCTGTTTGCGATGGCGTCGACGCCGTTCCTGGTCTATTTTCGCATCACAGGATGGATGAATCGCATTCGCAGAAACCACCTCGGTGTCTGCACGGGAATGCCGGGCGTTGCGGACCGATCCGATCAGCCAGCGCTCACACCGTATCTCTGCGAGAAGTTTCGCGATCTGGCGGGCTTGCCAGAAAATGGCGTACTCACGTTCGGGCAACTCAAAGGCAAAAAGATCGACTTGAAGCTCATGACGAGTTGCCTATCGATTCAACGACCGTACGTGTTTCCACTGCGGGACGAACGATTTTTGTTCAATGAAGACGAATGGAAAGCCTATTACCCGCAAAACGTGCTCGAAGTCATGAAGGCGAATGCCCCGCTAGGCAAAGACTATCCGACGCCACCGCCCGGCTATTATTATCTGCCGCACGCAGAGTACCTTCCGGTGATTGTCCCGGTGCGAATCAGTATGAGTTTCCCCGTGCTGTTCTCGGCCGTCCCCCTCTATACATTCACCGAGGCATTCGAGCGAAAAGATGCCGCCGTTCTGAAGCCGAGCGACTTAAAACTCGTCTACTTCAGCGATGGCGGGATCGTGAGTAACTTCCCGATCCACATCTTCGATAAATGGCTACCCGACTGCCCAACTTTCGGAATCAACCTCGCGAAGTTCGATCAAAATACCGCCCCGCCTGACGAAGTCAAAGCTCCGAATGCCGCAACGAAAGTGCCGCTACCCGCGCCGTTGCCGAATGTGGCACCTCCCGTGCCCACGGCGGCGGTCAGCACCCAGTCGCTCGTTGTGCCGACTTCCAACAAGAATGGCAGCACTCCACAAACGAGTCGTGTTCACTTGCCGAAAGCCGACGAAGTATCGGTAATCGAATGGAACGAGATCCAGTCGTTCGGCGAACTGGCGGCCGCCGTGTTTTACACCGCGAAGAACCACCGCGACACCGCTCAGACGGAACTGCCGAGTTACAAAGAGCGCGTCGTCACCGTGCGGCTCGACGACACCGAGGGCGGGTTCAACTTGAATATGTCGAGCGATATTATCCGGCAGGTGATGGGCTACGGCACGGCGGCGGGCCAAACGATGGTCGAGCAATATTCGAAAGGCGAAGGGTACAAGCACCATCAATGGGTTCGGTTGCGCGTCGTGCTGGCACGGCTGGAAGACGAACTCTGCGGCCTACGAAAAATGTTCGGGCCGAACTCGCACTTCACCACGTTCCCCGGTAATAACGTGCCATTTCAGTTAAGCGAAGCGGACTGGAAAAAATCGCGTGTCGTACTCGACAAACTCTGGGAATTCGTAGACGCAAACTTCCCAGAAGGGAAAGGGCCATTCACGATCGACCCGCCAGAACCGCTGGCTGTGAAGCGATTCGTGCCCGCCGAAGGTGGCGAGATTCAGTAAGAACGTTCAAACGAAATGAGCCTGGGAATTCCCAGGCTCGCGTTCGATTCGGATCAGCAATTACAGGCCGACCATCGTCTTGACTTCCGTAAATTTCGCGATTAATGGTGCGAGCAATTCCTTGGTCTTGTCGGCAGGGGCCGCTTTGAACTCATCGAACATCTTCTTGAGTGCGGTGAATGCATCGCCGGCTTGTTTGGCCTTTTCGCCGGTCAGTGCCTTGATCTTATCTTCGATCTTGGGGATCGATTCTTCGACGCTCTTCTTGATGTCGCTGGCCGTAGCGGCGGCGGCATCGGCACCCCGCTTGGCCATTTGTTCCACGTTCGACGCGTTGAGCGCCGACGAGTTTGCCGTGGATGTCGCTTTGTCGCAACCGACGACGAAGAACGCAGCGGCACATGCACCCAGCCCCAACACAAATTGACGAATCATGGGAGAGTCCCCTTCGAATGAACTGGACAGTCGAATCGCGAAGCGTACGCCTCGAAGTGAGACGGCGTTCGCACCATCATTGACACGCAGCCAGCGGTTCTATTCCCGGAAAAAACCGGGCCATATGGCACAGTTGCCATTACACTTTTACGAATGCTTCCACAACGAACTCGGACAACTGCATGAATGCTACTTACGCAACCTGGTTGAGTCGCACGTTCGGCTGGTCGGGGAGTCGACGCGAATGGACCAAACTCATCGGCTTCATCGTCTGGTTACTCATCGGCGCGGGCGTTTGGCGAATGTCGCGAAGGGCCAGCGTCGGCGAAAGTGTTGCGTTCGCACTCGGTTGGCTCGTGGTGCTACTCGTGGCCGCGTGGCCGGCTGTCCGCGGGCTGTTCGGCCCGGTCTTTTACTACGAATTCTTGCGAACGGGACGGCAACGCACGACAATATGGTTCCGATGCTTATATGCCGCAATCGTCGGCTTCATCCTGACGTTGATGTACACCGGCTGGATCGACGACAGTAAAAGAACGACGATCGGCACGAACGAACTCGCACGGTTCGGCATCGCGTTCTTTCACACGTTCGTAACGATACAGTACATCGTCGTCGTGCTACTGACGCCGGTGTACGTTGGCGGCGCGATTGCGATCGAGAAGGAACGCAAAACGCTAGAATTCTTGCTCGCAACGGACTTGCGCAACCGCGAAATCCTCTTCGGCAAACTGATCGTTCGCGTGATGTGGCTACTCACGTTCGTCTTGGCGGGGCTGCCATTGCTCGCGCTCGTACAACTCTTCGGCGGCGTCGACCCCGAGCAACTCATCGCGTCGTTCGCGGCCACCATCGTGACTGTCATCGGCCTGTCAGCGGTGGCCATCTGGATGTCGACGATGATGCGAAAAGCCCGCGATGCCATCTTGCTGACATTCGTGGGCTTCATCGCATACATGATTGGTTCGTTCATGCTGATGGTTCTTGCGCTCGATGTAATGAGAGTAACGCCGACATGGAACGTGACCATTCCAATCGTCGGCTTGAATATCAGCTTCATGGATACTTGCGGTTCAATTGCGGCAGGTAACATTTTCTGGAATATCGTCCTGATGGAGATAGGTCCCCGTGCCGGACTGCCAAGCAACCCCGGAGCTTTGCTTCGCGAGTTTACGCTGTTTTGGGCGATTGTTGGCTCGTTGTGTCTCGGACATGCGATCTTGCGATTGCGGGCGGTCACGCTGAACCAAAGCTACGGCCCGCAAGGTGCGACGAAAGCCAAAAAGCGCAAACTCAAGACGAAAACGGGCAAATCCGAAACCGCCGTCGTGAACGAATCGACCACGGACAATCCGGATATCGGCGACAATCCGGTGTTCTGGCGCGAAGTTTTCGTCGAGGGTAATTCGCGAATGGGATGTATTGGTCGAATCATCATTTACACCATCGGCGTGCTGGTCTTCGTGCCAGTATTCATCATCATAGGGCACCACCTCATATATCCATCCAACTGGGGCGGCAGAATCAGTATCGCACAGCAGTGGTATGAGTTCTCCATGAATATCAACGGATGGGTGCGAATCGTAACGGGTATCCTTGCAACACTGATGTTCTTCGCGATTAGTATGCGTGCGGCGGGCGCAATTTCCGGCGAGCGCGACAAAGATTCGTGGATCAGCCTCATCAGTACGCCGTTGTCCGCAGATGAAATCTTGTGGGGCAAGTGGTGGGGTTGCATACTCGGGATGCGGCGAGTCTATCTGATGTTCGCAATCATCTGGTCGATGGGCCTGGCCGTCGGATGCGTTCGCCCGGAGATGTTACCGATTATGATACTCTCCCTTGCGCTCTACGTGTCGGCCTTCAGCTGGATCGGGCTGTATTGCTCGATGACCGCACGCAACACGATGATTGCCACCGTCCGCGCGTTCTTCGCCACGCTCTTTTTCGCAGGCGGATTCTGGGTCATTCTCTTATCGTGTGTTTTGGCACCGAACTCGTCATTGGGCACAAGAGGCGATCCGTTAATTACCACGTTCCATCTCTTTTGTTCGCTCACGCCTTCGTTCATGGTCGGCTGGTTGCCGTTGTTTCAATTCGAGCCTCGCGAACTTTCGCCATTCAATAAGTCGGAAAACAGTTCCTGGATAATGCCCGCAGTCGGTATGTTCTGCTGGCTCGCATTCAACGTCGTCGCATTCCTCTTCTGCCAAACACGCTTTCGCCACCTGCGTCAGTCGGAGTAAGTTCCACTAATCGCGTGCCGCAATCCTTCGCGGTACGTTGGGAACTTCGGCGTGAAGCCGAGTTCCTGTTTTGCCTTAGCGTTTTGGATGCGTCGGTTGGCTTCCTTTGCGGTCGTTGGCGACGTGAAGCCGGGGGCGAATACGGCGGGCGGGGCGCGGAGGATCTCGGCGGCTTGCGTGTAAAACGCACGCCGTGGCACCGGTTCATTGTCGGCGATGAGATACGTCTCACCGGGGCGGGCCTTCGTCTCCGCAGCCATGACCGCATCGCGGCCATCGTGGACGTGAATCAAGTTCAGCCACTTGTCCGCATCGCCCACGAGTGGTTCGCCGTTCAATAACGCTTGTCGTCGCAACACGCGATCCGGGCCATAAATTCCCGCGAACCGCAACACCACCGCATCTGGCCGATGTGTGCGTAACATCCTTTCCGCGTCGAGAACGACTTTCCCCGACTCTTCGAGCGGCTTTGTCTCGCTGGTTTCATCGACCCATTCGCCTTCGGTTTGCCCATAGACGCCCGTGCTACTGACATAAAGAATCGGTCCGGCACAACGCACGACTTTCAACACGTTGTACAGCCCTTGCACGTAGACATCGCGCATTGATCGGCCCGCACGGCGATCGAGGCCCACCGCATACAGCACCGCACCGACTTCGGGAAGTGCCGTCAAACTCGTGGGATCGAGCACATCGCCGACGATGGGCGTGATGCCGAGCGCGGCGAGTTCCGCACTATGGGTTCGCGTCAGCGCAAAGACGCGTCGGCCGCTGGCGACCCACGCCGTAGCAACCCGTTGGCCGAGATAGCCGCAACCGACAATCAGCGCCGGCAGAGGTTGCGTTGCGTTCATCGTGGGGGTTTACCGATACGTTCGTGAGGAATTCGCTGAATCGTAACCGCGTCTGGCGTGCTTGCCCATGGGCATCTCGTACGATGAAATAGATAGCAGATTGGTAAGACTTAGGACCACCCGCACCGAGGTTTCGATCGCCCATGGGTGATTCTCCCCCATTGCCCGCAGCCCCTGCACCCCGGTTTTTGACGCGGTTCGCGTGGTATCTGCTCGTGGCCGCACTCAGCTTATCGGTCGCGCTCATCGGCTACCGCGTGGACAGCACCGACTTACGAATCCCGTTCCAGTACGACGAAGATTCGCTGCTAATTATGCCAATGGTGAAGGCAACACTCGAACGCGGCAGCCATTGGCGGACGGCTCGGCTCGGCGCGCCGGGCATTCAGGAAATGCACGATTTCCCCGTGATCGACCATATGCACTTCGCGTTAATTTGGCTGATCGGCCAGCTATTCCCGAATGCGACACTGACGTTTAACCTGTATTTCCTGCTCGGTTATCCGTTGGCCGCGCTACTGGCGATGGGCGTGTTTCGACACTTCAGCCTCGGCTTTCCCGCGTCGGTCGTTGGCGGCGTGCTGTATGCGACGACGCCGTTTCACCAGTTCCGCGGGCAGAGCCACTACTTCCTCTCGGCCTATTTTTTCATCCCGCTGACCCTGATGGTTATCCTCTGGATCGCACGCGGGCGGTTGCCGTTCTTCTCCATGAATGCCACTGGCGAACGCCGCTTTGGCCTAATGGATCGCACGACGATTGTTGCGATCCTGATCGCAATCGGGACGGCATCGGGCGGCGCGTATTACGCGTTCTTCGGCTGTGGCTTGTTATTCGGGGCGGGGTTGTACGCGTCGGTGGCAATGCGAACGTGGAAGCCGATGATCTCGGCGGGCTTGCTCATCGGCGTCATCACGGCGATCGGTATCGCGCATCACCTGCCGACATTTTACTACCAATATCGCTTCGGCCGCCACACCGCCCCGACCGAGCGCTTCTCTGAAGAAGCCGAATACTACGGTATGAAGATCTCGCAGCTATTGCTGCCGATCGAGGATCACCCGATCCGGCCATTCGCGAAGTTGAAAGCGAAGTACAACACGTTCCTGCGCCCTGTGCAGAGCTTTTCCGAACGCTACTCGCTCGGCCTCGTGGCATCGATTGGTTTCCTCATGCTCATGGCACGTACCGTGCTGCCACTCAAACGCGAATCGCCGTATGCGGAACTGACCGCGATCACGGTGTTTGGCGTGCTCATCGGCACGATCGGCGGCTTCGGCTCGCTGTTCAATCTGGCGATCTCACCGCAAGTGCGCTGCTACAACCGCATCGCGATTTATCTCGTATTTCTCTGCTTGTTTGCGGTACTGGTCTGGCTCGAAAAAATCGCGACATGCCTGAAAGTGTGGCTCGCGCGAAAGTACTCGGATCGCATTTCGCGTGCGGGTACAATCAGTTTTTGGGTCGCGATTGGCGGCCTCGGAACGTGGGATCAGCTCCCGTTCGATTGGGGCCAGGAGGACGGGTTGGCACGCCTCGTGGCGACGCAAGATCGCTATCGTGCGGATGGCGAATTCTTCGGTGCGGTGGAGGAAGTGATGATGCCGGCGACGCCGGAGCATCAGCCGATGATCTTCCAACTGCCCTACGTTCCGTGGCCCGAATCGCCACCGACGCACCAACTCGCGAGCTACGAACAAGCTCGCGGCTACATGCACTCGACCAATCTCCGTTGGAGTTTCGGTTGCATGAAAGGCCGCGAAACCGACGAGTGGTATCGCCAAACGACCGCCTACCCGCCGGAACTGATGCTCGAACACCTCGCCGCGGCCGGTTTCGAAGGCTTGTTCCTCGATAAACGCGGTTACAGCCCTGGGCGTGCCGACCCGATCATTGCGCAACTTCGGCGTTCGCTCGGCGGCGCGAGGCAGGTCGTTCATGCCGATGGCAACCAGATTTTCTTCGACATACGCGATCACCGCAATTGGCTCCGCTCCCAGCACGGCCCCGGCGGTTGGGAACGACGCACCGAGACCGAACTCAACCGCGTCAAAATTCTCTGGCTGCACGGTTTCATCAGCTTCGAAGAACCCGGCTACGAGAACCGCAAACGTTGGGGTAGCAAATCCACGCTCGCGATTTTCGTCAACGACACGACGGAAACCGTGACGGTGAAAGCGAAGTTCCACTTGCGAACGAGTGCCAAAGATCCGATGGAACTGAACATTCGTGGCGGCGAACTGTGGACCGATGACTTCACGCTCGACAATTCGCCGATTTCCAAGAACAGCGTCCCGATCGAACGTACGTTCGTCGTGCCACCGGGGCGGCATTCGGTCCGCTTCACCGCCACGCCGCCAGCGACACACGCTTCGAACGATCCGCGCGGAATGCTCTTTTTCATCGATCAAATGAAACTCGAGTGACAACGCACCATCGCAGAAAGGTTCCCGATGAGTCTGAATCTCTTCGAAACGAGTCCAGTGTTCCGCATGGCGTGCGAACAACTTCGCACCGTCGCCGAACGGATTCACCTCGATAAAGGCATCGTCGAACGGCTCATGGTGCCGAAGCGGTCGCTCGTCGTGAGTATCCCCGTGCGCATGGACGATCAAAGCATCCGCGTGTTCATGGGCTACCGCGTGCAACACTCCCTGACGAGCGGCGCGAGCAAGGGTGGCCTGCGTTATGCCCCACACGTCGAGATTGGCGAAGTCGCTGCCCTCGCGATGTGGATGAGTTGGAAGTGCGCGA
>JAYSYI010000372.1:0-4623 GCA_043727665.1 Limnoglobus sp.
TATCCGCTAAGATATGGCAAAATTCCAACCGGGGACGCAGAACCTCGCAAACTTCGCGCAAATGCAACACATCCAAACATTGCTTGCGAGCCGGCACGATCCTGGCACAACATGCCAGCCTGAATCGCCAGCAAGGGGAACCCGCAAAAAACTTCTCGCCGTGCATAGACCGTGGGAGTCCAACCCTTGCTTGTTCTGCGTGCTGGCACGAACGGCTTCGCGGCAAAAATCTTGTATCCATACGATTTGCCAGAGTCAAAATGTTTTTGACGATTTGACGTAAGTCAGAATTGTGTCGCGTCGCGAAAGTGTCTCGAAATGACACCAAAATGTCGCACTGTGACACCAAACGGTCGCACTGTGACACCAAATGGTCGCGAAGTGACGCGAAACGGTCGGTACTTACGGCGAGTCGCGGATTGATGGCCGTCGACGCAACCTACAACAACAGTGTGAGTTACGGAAAAATCACCTCGAACCGATCAGCGATTTGCGATCAAAAAGTGGCATTTTGAGACGCAAAATCACGAAAAAACCGGTTTTTTGAAGCGGGAGAATTCTGACTTACGTCGATTGAAAGAGGCCAAAACGGCAACCACACTTGCCAAATCGATTCTAGTTGCTGAAAATTCACTCCTTACGCCACTCTCCTCGTTTCAGGTGCTTACCGTGTCGATGACGCTCTCCGCAACCCAACTCGATCTCATCGAAGAACTCAAACTCCGCCGCTGGGCACGCGAAAACTACGTGCCACAGACCCAACGCAACGGAACCTGGCACCCCGTGGTTCACGACGAAATGACCCGCAAAGATTCGGAATCGCCAGCGACATCGCTCGCCAGCTAATCCTGCATAGACTCCGCAACCGATAAGTAACGAGGTGTTCCGGACCACCGGAACGCCTCGCTTACGTTTCGGCGTCTACGATGGAGGCGGTTTCGATGGGGTTTTTCAACGGCCGTGCCAGTTATCTCCGCTTCAAAGTCGATGGCCCGAAACCCCGCATGTTCGACGAAGATCACGTCCAACGCCTGGGTAACTTCGCGGCCGGGCAGCAACGCATTGCCTCGGCGGATGGCGTCGAATGCGGCTGGACTGCGGGCGAACATATCCTCGACGCCGAGTTCGACCTCGCCAAAAACATCATCAACGACATGCTCAGCTTCGAGTTGCGCATCGATACAGACAAGCTGCCAAACGACTTGCTGCGTGCCTATTACGCGGTGGAGCTCAAGGCATTATCGGCAACCAACCCGAGCGGGTTGCCGAACGCCAAACAAAAGCGCGAAGCGAAAGAATCCGCACGCGATCGCCTCGAACACGAATCGCGCGACGGCCGGTTCCGACGCCGCAAGTGCGTGCCAGTGTTATGGGATTTGCTTACGAACGAGTTGCTATTCGGGGCCACCTCGCTGACGCACGTCGACCGTTTGGCGGCGCTGTTTCAGCAAACCTTCGGCCACAACATCGAAGCGATCACCGCAGGGAACCGTGCGTTTCAGCTAGCGGAACTGCACCAACTCACGCGCAGCGTCGACGATTCCAGCCCCTCGGCGTTCCTGCCGGGCGTCAGTTCGCCCGATGTCGCGTGGATTGCCGACGAATCGAGCCGCGACTTCCTGGGCAACGAGTTTCTACTCTGGTTGTGGTTCCACACCGAGATCGAATCCGACACGCTGACACTCGCTGACGATTCCGAAGCGACGATTATGATGGCCCGCACGCTGACGCTGGAATGCCCACGTGGCCAAACGGGCCACGAAACGATCTCGCACGAAGGCCCCACGCGTTTGCCCGAATCCAAACGCGCAATCCAGAGCGGCAAACTCCCGCGAAAAGTCGGGCTGACCGTCGTGCGGCAGTTGCAGCAATACGAACTGACGATTCACGCCGAAACGCTCGGTATCGGTGCGGGCAAACTCCCGAATATGGCAGAGGAAGTCACGCAACCGCGTGCCAGGCTCGAAGAACGGGCGAACCAGATTCGCGGCCTCGTTGAGACGATCGATCTGATCTACGATGCGTTCGGCAAAGTGCGTTTCGGCAAAGGTTGGTCCGAAACGCTGCCACGCATTCAGAAATGGCTCGCCAGAGACGAACGCCGCGCTGCATAATCTCAGCCGGGTAGCGGATTTGGCGAACGGAACGCGATCGGCAGTTCGTCCTTTGCTACGACCACGACGCCGTTCTCGGTGATCGTGAAGCCACGTGCGCGATCAAATTCGGTGTCGTAACCGAGAACGGTATATGGTGGCAACTTCACGTTCTTATCGATGATCGCACGGCGAACGCGACAATATCGCCCCACATCGACGCCATCGAACAAAATCGAATCTTCGACGACGGCATAGCTGTTCACCCGCACGTGCGGCGACAACACGCTTCTGCGAACGTGGCCACCGGAAATCACACAGCCGCCGCACACCATACTATCGATCGCCTCACCACGCCGGGCATGGCCGATTTGCCCCTGCTCGCCGAACACGAACTTCGGCGGCGGCGATTGCGGCTGGTACGTCCGCACCGGCCAGGTGCTGTCGTAAAGGTTCAGCACCGGATCGACATCGACGAGGTCCATATTTGCCTGGTAGTAGGCATCGAGCGTACCGACATCGCGCCAGTACGGCGTGGCTTTGCGGTTTTCGTCGCGAAAACGATAACCGTAAACGCCGCAACCATCGCGAAGCATATCGGGGATGATGTTCTTTCCGAAGTCGTGATCGCTATCGTCGCGTGTGGCATCGGCACAAAGCCGCTCGAATAACAACCGCGTGTTGAAGATGTATATGCCCATCGAACCGAGAGCGCAATCGGGGACATCAAGCATCGGCTCGGCACTTGCGGGCTTCTCGCGGAACGCCACCACGCGATCCGCCAGACCCGTTTGCAGTATCCCGAACTGCCGCGTTTCCGAGAGTTTCACCGGGATGCAACCGATGGTGACATCGGCGTTTCGCTCGCGATGGAAGCGGACCATGTTGCCATAGTCCATCTTGTAAATGTGGTCGCCTGCCAGGATCATCGTTTCGGTCGAACGGTCGCGTTCCAAGCTGTAGATGTTCTGGTAAATCGCGTCGGCGGTGCCTTTGTACCAGTTTTCGTCGATCCGCTGTTGCGGGGGAAGCACGTCGATCGACTCGCCCGTTTCCTGTGCCAAAAAGCCCCAGCCGCCACGGATATGCCGATTCAGACTGTGCGACTTGAACTGTGTGAGCACGCGGACGCGGCGCAACCCGCTGTTGACGCAATTAGACAACGTAAAATCGATAATGCGATACAACCCGCCGAATGGCACGGCGGGTTTCGCACGGTCGCGGGTCAGCGGTTCGAGGCGTGTGCCCTTCCCGCCCGCAAGTATGATCGTGATCACGTTCCGGAGCATGAACCGCAACCTCAGGGCATGGGGAACGAACAAGATCGCTGACATTGTCAACGACGGCGAAGCCGATGAAAAGAGCCGAACGCGACAATCATCGCATTATGTCGGAATACTTTTGTGCCCACAAATCGGCGATGTCTGCGACCGCGTGCTTCTGAATCGCTGCTTTTCGAGCGTTTTCGCCGATACTTTTGCGTAATGAAGAATCGTCGAACAGCTTTTTGGTGCGTGCGGCCATCTCGGCGGGTACGCCCATCGTCGTCAAGTAACCGGTTTT
Organism: Limnoglobus sp.; assembly: GCA_043727665.1. Classification (GTDB taxonomy): domain Bacteria; phylum Planctomycetota; class Planctomycetia; order Gemmatales; family Gemmataceae; genus Limnoglobus. The sequence goes on from JAYSYI010000372.1 coordinate 3,657, forward strand.
GCCGTCCTCAATAATTGACGCAAGATCGTCGTTCCGTGCGGCAATCACAGATACCCCGGCAGCCATCGCTTCTAAAGCGAAGTTCGTGCCGCCCCGTTTTTGCGTCAGCCACACGCAGTCCGCCGTTGCGAGAATTTCACGCACATTATGCTTCAAGCCAGCGAAACGAACGCGGTTATCGTCGAACGCGAGATTCTGGTTAAATCGCTGCAAATGCTCGCGTAACGGACCGTCGCCGATGAGGTACAAGAACCAATCGGGCGATGTGTGTTTGAGTACGTCGAACGCCCATATGATCGACTTCATGTCGGAATTGTTGTCAAACCCACCAGCCGCCACGATCAACCTGGCATTCGCCGGAACGCCGATCGCGTGGCGATCGATCGCAATCACTGGCTGAGTATCAACGGCAGCCGGAATGCCGGAAATCGCATTCGCAACAACGGGTGGCATCGGCGACCAACGAACGCCTGGTAGTCGAATGAAGTTCATCCAGATCGCCGCACGATCACCCCAAATGTGAACGAGATCGGGCCGATCATCGCTTACAAATCGTCGCAACTTATCGATACCGGCAATCGCGAACGGCAACTGTAGTGGCACGTTCTCTACGTGTACGCCCGCCGATCGTAGTTCCGTTTCAAATGGCCCCGACGCACCTAGGTTTACGAAGTGTGAAGTGAAGCCGCGTTCTACCAGTGCAGGCGCGATGAGCGACAGTTGCCGGTTCGCGCCGGTTGGCCCCAAGTCCGAAACGATCTGGAGAATCGTCTGCATCAGGAGGCCGAATCGGGGAGGACGGCGATGAACGGCAGGTGACGAAATTCGTCGTTGAAGTCGAGGCCGTAACCGACGACGAACTTGTCCGGGATCGCGAAACCGACGTAATCGGCTTGGAATTCGACTTGCTGGCGACCGATCTTTTGCAGCAACACGCACGTTCGCACCGATGCTGCCCCGCGCGTGG
>JAYSYI010000373.1:0-4619 GCA_043727665.1 Limnoglobus sp.
GTACATCATCGTCACATCGCGAGTGTGGGCATCATTCGAACCAAATAGAAAAGCGGCGGGTTCTACGAAGGCTGCACATACGCCGGGTAGAACGCAAAACTTCACCCCAAATTGCCCGGATTCTACGATCCTTACGGCAAGACCTTGGCTGTTTGTGGCCGTTTTCCGTACACAGTGGGAAATATCTGCGGATGGCATCGACGCGATGAGATGCGGATTCCTTCCTCTCCCAAGGAGCAAAATCGCTATGAATCAAGATAAACGCGACATGAAGCTGTTCTGGACCTGCTTCATTTCACTGATTGCGACATCGTTTGGATTCATCGTTCGCGTCGATCTGATGAACACGTGGGCAAAACAGTTCAACTTGAGCGAAACCCAAAAGGGTGAAATTTTCGGTGTGGGCCTGTGGCCATTCGCAATCAGCATCGTGCTCTTCAGCCTCATCATCGATCGCATCGGTTACAAAGTTGCGATGTTATTCGCCTTCATCTGTCACGTCGCTTACATGGCAATCGTGATCGCCGCACCGGACATCGCTGGTGGCGATAGCAAGACCGGCTACTGGGTGTTGTACATCGGCAGTTTCGTGGGGGCGTTAGGTAACGGCACCGTCGAAGCCGTGATCAACCCCGTCGTCGCGACGATGTTCAACAAAGACAAAACGAAGTGGCTGAACATTCTCCACGCCGGATGGCCGGGTGGCCTCGTGCTCGGTGGTATCCTCGCGTTATCGATGGGCGATGTCGATTGGCGTTTGAAAGTCTGCCTCGTGGGAATCCCCGTTGCGACGTACGGAATGTTGTTGTTCACGTGCAAATTTCCCGTGAATGAACGCGTGGCCGCTGGTGTTCCCTTCCGCGACATGCTGAAAGAAGTGGGCTTCTTCGGGGCGTTACTCGTGAGCACTTTAATCGTGTTTGAACTCGCCAACGTGCTCGAAAAATTCGGCGTCATGATTGGGACAGACACCGTTGCTGCGTCGTTCAACTTGCCAATTATCGGCGATATGGCGCTGACGCAAAAGCAACTCATCCGCTTCGGGGTCGCAGGCGCGATCAGCCTCGTCTTCGGTTTGTACACGATGTCGCTCGGCCGATTTATGTTCGTGTTCTTGATGGTCATCATGATGCCGCTCGCGATTACCGAACTCGGTACCGATAGCTGGATTGGCGACTTGATGGGGCCAGAAATGAAGAACCTCGGGCTGCGTGGGGCTTGGGTACTCGTTTACACCTCGCTGATTATGGCGATCCTGCGATTCTGTGCGGGACCGATTATCCACAAGCTTTCGCCACTGGGTTTGCTTGCACTCAGCGCGGCAATTGCTGCGGTCGGATTGTTCAGTCTCTCGATGGCGTCGGGTCTTGTCATCCTGGCTGCTGCGACGCTTTACGGTTTCGGCAAGACGTTCTTCTGGCCGACGATGCTCGGTGTCGTTGCCGAGCGATTCCCCAAAGGCGGGGCACTCACGCTCAATGCGATTAGCGGCCTAGGCATGATGGCCGTCGGTATTCTCGGCAGCCCACTGCTCGGAAACGTGCAAGACAAAGAAGTCGACAAACAACTGGCAATGACCAACTCCGCACTCCATGCCAAAATTGCGGGTGAGAAGAAAACCAGCTTGTTCGGCGAGTATCAACCGCTCGACGAAGTCAAAATGAAGTCGATCACCGACGATGAAAAGCAAACCATCGTCGATACGCAAGCGGCCGCGAAGAAGAACGCACTGAAGACCGTCGCTGTGTTCCCGATCTTCATGTTCGTCTGCTACTTGATCTTGCTTCTCTACTTCAAGGCAACGGGCGGTTACAAGGCGGTCGAACTGGAAGGCCAATCGAAACCGACCGGTCACTAACACGAATCCGGATTTCGTTACGCTCCAGGCTCGGCATGTCCGTTCCTGGGGCGTACAATTTCTTAATGCCCCATTCTCGTTCACTCGTTGTGCTCGGTTGCGGTACCTCGGTGGGGGTGCCGATGCTCGGTTGTTCGTGCGCGGTTTGCACTTCCACGAACCCGCGGAATTCGCGGACGCGCAGTTCTGTTTTACTGCAATTGCCTGCCGGGAATTTGCTAATCGACACGACGCCGGAGTTGCGAATGCAGCTTTTGCGCGAGAAGATTCCGCTCGTTCATGCGGTGCTATACACGCACTATCACGTCGATCACCTGTACGGTCTCGACGATGTTCGCGTGTTCCCGAAAGCACTCGGTCGGGCGCTGCCGATCTATTGCAATGAAGGCGTCGAACAAGTCATTCGCACTGTCTTCAGCTATGCGTTTCAGCCGGGTAGCGAAGACCTGCCGCCGGGGTTTCTGCCCAAGCTGGAATTCGCCCGCATCGAAGACAAGCCGTTCGAAATACTCGGCGAAATCGTGACGCCGATCCCGCTGATTCACTCGCGGTTCCACGTGCTCGGCTTCCGTATCGGCAACCTCGCGTATTGCACGGACGTTAGCGAAATTCCCGATTCGAGTTGGCCATTACTCGAAGGCCTCGACGTGCTGATTCTGGATACGCTACGGCCCGCCAAACCGCACCCGTCGCACTTCTGCCTGACCCAGGCACTCGAAGCCGTGGAGCGACTGCGACCGAAGCGAACCTACCTCACGCACATGTCGCACGAGATGGATTACGACACGCTCCCCGCTGCACTCCCGCCCGGTGTCGAATTGGCTTACGATGGGCTTCGCATCGAATTTTAATTGAAAGGCTGTCCAATGAAATCGGTCCCACCGGACGTGTTGCACCACCTGAAACACCACCGCCAAGAACACGTGCTGTTCGGTTGGGATGCGCTTTCCGAGTGCGAACGGGCGCAGTTGATCGGCGACATTGCGGGGATCGATCTCGGCGAACTCGATACGCTGTACCGCCGCCGCAACGAACCGCATGCCGTGTTGCCGCCGCGCGATCGCATCGCGCCGTTGGCGGTCGAACCGTGGTCGGAAATCTCGGCTACGACCATCGCAATCGGCGAAGCGGCGATTCGTGCGGGCGAAGTTGCGGTATTGCTCGTTGCGGGCGGGCAAGGCAGCCGGCTCGGGTCGGACAAGCCGAAAGGCATCTACCCGGTTGGCCCCGTTTCCGGCGCGAGCTTATTCCAGATCCACGCCGAGAAAGTGTTGGCACTCCGGCGAAACTACGCCGCCCGCGTGCCGTTTCTCGTGATGACGAGCCACGCCACGCACGCCGACACCGAAGCGTACTTCGAGGCCAACGATTATTTCGGCTTGCCCGCGAACGATGTGCATTTTTTCCAGCAAGGGACGATGCCCGCACTCGATTTGCTTACCGGCAAGCTGTTGCTCGAAAAGCCGGGGCAGCTTTTCCTCAGCCCGAACGGCCACGGCGGTTCGCTCACGGCACTCGCCGATAGCGGCATTCTCGCGAAGCTCAAAGACACCGGCGTGCGGCACGTTTTCTACTTCCAGGTCGATAACCCACTGACTCGGATTGCCGACCCCGCGTTCGTCGGGCGGCACATCGAAGTCGAATCGGAAGCGTCGTCGAAGGTCGTGTTCAAGGAACAACCCGAGGAAAAAGTCGGGATGCTCAGCCAGATCGATGGCCGTTGCGGCATCATCGAGTATTCCGATCTCCCCGCCGAAATGGCGAACGAACGCATACCCACCGGCGAACTGATGTTCCGTGCAGGCAGCCCCGCGATCCATTTATTCTCGGTGCCATTCCTTGAGAAGGTTACGAGCGGATCGACGCGGTTGGCGTACCACTTGGCACAAAAAAAAGTCCCGTGCCTGAGCGAGCGAGCGCCGACATCCGAGAACGCGCTGAAGTTCGAGATGTTCGTGTTCGATGCACTGCCGCTCGCGGACCGGTGGCTCGCGGTGTCGGTCGAACGCACCGATGAATTCGCACCGCTGAAGAACGCAACCGGTGCGGACTCCGCACAAACGGTACGCCAGCTTTTGATCGCTCGCGCCAGCAAATGGCTCGAAACCGCGGGTGTGGCCGTGCCACGTACGGCACACGGCGAACCGATTTACCCCGTCGAAATTCGCCCGACGTTTGCGCTCGATGAAGCCGAGTGCCAACGCAAAATCCCGCAGGGTACGACGATAACCGCACCGACCTTGTTCGAATGAACGCAACCGAGGATCGTGGATGTTTCACGCGATGATTATGGCCGGTGGTGGTGGCACGAGGTTTTGGCCGCGGAGCCGCAACGCCCGCCCGAAGCAGTTTCTGTCGTTCGCCGCCGACCGCACGTTATTGCAAGCGACGGCGGACCGCATCGCGCCCGTCATCGCCGCCGAACGCACGTGGGTGCTAACCGGTGCCGCATACACGGCGGAGTCCGCGACGCAACTGCCCGAGATTCCGACCGATCAAATTGTCGGCGAACCGTTCCGCCGCGATACCGCACCGTGCGTCGGCCTCGGCGCGGCGCTGATCGCCAAACGCGACCCCGATGCAACGATCATCGTCATGCCCGCCGATCACCTGATCGAACCCGAACGCGAGTTCCAGCGTGCCGCACTTGCGGCGGAGCAATTCGCGAACGAATTCCCGAACGCGCTGTTCACTTTCGGCATCCCGCCGACGTTCCCGTCCACCGGCTACGGCTACATTCACCGTGGCCCCGTTGCCGCCG
>JAYSYI010000374.1:0-4615 GCA_043727665.1 Limnoglobus sp.
TCTTTCCAACGAGTCGGCGTTCCGCGAATACATCACGAACCAAACGCGGCGTCAGTTCTTCGCGTCGACGGGCTTTGGCCTCGGTGCGGCGGCACTGGCGACGGTGAGCGCATCGGCAGCCCCTGCAAAAGTCAGCGGGACGGCCACCGGCTTCAATGCCGCGCTCCCCGAGACGCACTTTCCCGCGAAGTGCAAGAATATCATTTATCTGCACATGGTCGGCGGCCCCGCGCAGATGGACCTCTTCGACCCCAAGCCGAAGATGCAAGACTGGTACGACAAAGACTTGCCCGAATCGATCCGCAACGGCCAGCGCTTGACGACGATGACATCGGGGCAAGCGCGCTTTCCGATCGCACCTTCGATCTTCAAATTTGCCCAGCACGGCAAGAGCGGCTCTTGGCTATCCGAGATGCTGCCGTGGAAGTCGAAGATGGTCGACGACATGTGCATCATCCGTTCGATGCACACCGAAGCGATCAATCACGAACCCGCAATCACGTTCATGCAGACGGGCAACCAAGTGACGGGCAAGCCGTGCCTCGGCTCGTGGATGAGCTACGGCCTCGGCTCGTTGAACCAGAACATGCCGACGTTTGTGGTGATGGTGGCGGTGCCATCGAACCAGGAGCAAGTGCAGGCGATTTCCGCGCGGTTGTGGCAATCTGGCTTCTTGCCAGGCGAACATGCGGGCGTGTCGTTCCGCGCCAAGGGCGACCCGATTTTGTTCATCAACAACCCGCCAGGCGTGTCGTCGGACGTTCGCCGTAAGACGCTCGATGGCCTGAAAAAGCTGAACGAAATGACGCTCGCGCAAGTCGGCGACCCCGAAACGCACACGCGCATTCAGCAGTACGAGATGGCGTACCGGATGCAGACGAGCGTGCCGGACCTCGTCGATTTGAACAAGGAAACGGCAAAGACGCTCGACATGTATGGCCCCGACGTGAAGAAGCCCGGCACCTTCGCCAACACCGCACTCATGGCCCGCAAGCTCGTTGAAAAGGGCGTCCGCTTCGTGCAGGTTTACCACAATAACTGGGACCACCACGGCAACCTCACGAACCGCATGAAGGACCAGTGTCGCGACGTCGATCAACCCTGCTACGCGCTGATTCAAGACCTGAAACAACGCGGGATGCTCGATAGCACGATGGTGATCTGGGGCGGCGAATTCGGGCGTACGATCTACAGCCAAGGCGGCCTGACGAAGACGAATTACGGCCGCGACCACCACCCGCGCTGCTTCAGTATGTGGGCGGCGGGCGGGGGCATTAAGGGCGGCGTGACGCACGGCGAAACCGACGACTTCAGTTACAACATCGTCAAAGATCCCGTGCCCGTTCACGACCTCCACGCCACAGTGTTGCACCTGCTCGGCCTCGACAACGAACGCTTCGCGTATCGCTATCAGGGGCTGGATCAGAAACTCACCGGCGTCGAGAAATCGCAGGTAATCAAGGCACTTCTCGCGTGATGCCGCACACGATCACGGCACGGTGGCTCTTTCCGGTATCCGGGCCACCGTTGCCGAACGGCACGATTACGATTCAGAACGATACGATTCTCGCGGTCGAACCGCATGGCATTGGCACCGCCGACGAAGACCTCGGGAACGTCGTGATTATCCCCGGCCTCGTGAACGCGCACATTCACCTCGACCTCAGCGGCGCACGCGGTCTGGTGCCGCCGACATCGTGCGAGCATTTCACCGATTGGCTCCGTGGCGTGATCGCGTATCGCGGCCAATGCACCACCAGCGATGCCGACATACGCGCTGGCATTCGCGAATGCCAAAAGTTTGGCACCACGCTCGTCGGCGACATCGCGGCGAACGGCCAGAGTTGGGCGGCGCTGGCGAACGTGCCAATGCGTGCGGTCGTGTTCTGGGAAGCGATTGGCATCTCGCAAACGCGCGCCGATCAAGCTTACGAAGCCGTCCGCGATTGGTTGCAAGAGATCTCGCCCACAGCCAACTGTCGCCCCGGTGTCAGTCCGCACGCGCCGTACAGTGTGCGGGCGAGTGCGTTCGAACGATTGGCAAAGTTCGTGCTGCCGATGGCGACGCATCTTGCGGAAACGCGAGACGAAATCGAACTGCTCGAACGACGCACGGGGCCGTTCGTGGGCTTCTTGCAACAACTCGGCATCTACGACCCGGACGCCTTGGCGAACCGCGTCGCAAGTATCGTGGACGCACTACCCACAGCGATCTTCGCGCACGGCAACTACCTGCCCGATGCCATTTCGCTTTCGCCGCAGCAATCGCTTGCCTATTGCCCGCGAACGCACGCCGCCTTCGGGCATTCGCCGTACCCGTTACGCCAGTACCTCGATCGCGGGTTCCGCATCGCGCTCGGCACCGATAGTCTCGCATCGAACCCCGATCTCGACGTACTCGCCGAAGCGCGATTCGCGAAGCACTGTCACCCCGATGTCAGCAGCGCGGAGATTTTGCGAATGGCCACGTTGTCGGGTGCAGAATCGCTCGGTTTCGCAAACGTGTGCGGCAGCCTGCAACCCGGAAAGTCCGCCGACCTGGTGATCGTGCCATTACCGAAAAGCGACGACGAGCCGCACGAATTGCTGTTAGGCGAGCGAGCCATCCCCAACGAACGCCGAACGATGTTCGCCGGGGCGTGGACTGAATCGTAGACGTCCCACACCTGGATTGTTGCCCCATCGTTATTGGTCGTCAGGGTGACGGTTCGCCCAAGGGTACGACGTTTCGTCGTACCCCCTGCGTGTGGCTCCGGATACAATTCCAGTGTCTCGGTTTCACTGCTACAAGGAGTTTGCACATGCGGAAATGGTTTGCACTCGTGGCCATCGTTGGCCTGACTGGCACGGCGTCGGCGGCTGTTAAGACGCAAGTGATCGATTACAAATTCGATGGCATCACGCTGAAGGGGTTCCTCGCGTTCGATGAGGCCGTCAAGGAGAAACGCCCCGGCATTTTGCTCGTTCACGAATGGTGGGGGCTGAACGATTACGCGAAGAAGCGGGCGGAAATGCTCGCCGAACTCGGCTACGTGGCGTTCTGTGCGGACATGTACGGCGACGGCAAAACGACCGAACACCCAAAGGAAGCCGGCGCAATGGCAACGACGGTTCGCAAGAACGTCGAAGTCTGGCGTGGCCGCGCCGAAGCCGCGTTGAAGTTGCTCAAGGAGCGTCCTGAAGTCGATGCGAAGAAGACGGCCGCGATTGGCTACTGCTTCGGCGGTTCGACCGCGCTGCAACTCGCGCTTGCGGGGAACGACCTCAGCGCCGTCGTCAGCTTCCACGGCGCACTGCCGACGCCTTCGGTCGATGACGCGAAGAAGATCACTTGCAAGGTGCTGATCTGTCACGGGGCCGACGATGCGTTCATTCCCGAAGAGAACATTAAGAAGTTCCGTAGCGCGCTCGATGAAGCCAAAGTGAGCTATCAGTTCGAGAGCTACCCCGATGCGGTGCATAGCTTCACGGTGAAGGGGATCGACGAAAAAGGCCTGAAGGGCATCGCGTATAACGAAGCGGCCGACAAGAAATCGTGGGAGCAAATGCAGACGTTATTTAAGAGCGTGTTCGGCCAGAAGTAACGGCAGCACGCGGTCGAGGATCGGCGCGATCCATTCGTGGCAATCGTGCAAAAGCAGCGTATCGCCGGGCCGGACTTCACGCAGGACGGCCTCGGCGCATTTCTCGGCATCGTCGCTCGTGCGACAACGCCAATCGTTGGAATCGAGTGACCAATTCATCGTGCGATACCCGCATCGCGCCGCCGCTGTCAGCGTGGCCACGTTCACCCGGCCGAGTGGTGGGCGGAACCATTTCGGCGGCACGCCACACGCCCGTTCGATGGCCGCATGGCAACGGCGCACATCGTCGGTAACCGCCCGCAACGCCCATGCCGATACGACTTCGTGCGAATGCGTGTGGTTGCCGATTTCGTGGCCGGCGGCCACGATTTCACGCAGCACATCGGGATGGTTTTCGACGAATTTTCCGACGACGAAGAAGACCGCTTGGACATTCCACTTCGCAAGCCGTTCGAGCACGGCACGGGTGTGAATCGGGTGTGGGCCATCATCGAATGTGAGTTGCACGCCGCGTTCGGCACGACGGCGAACGAGCGAATTGGGTATCCGCGACCAGGGGAAACCGGGCCGCGTAATCATACGACTTCGGCACTCCGCCGCGTCCGGTGCCAGATCGTCGAGCTTTTGGTGAATCCGCCGAGCGTAACGAACAGCAACCGCACGACCACCCACGGCAACGCCAAAACCATCCGTCCTGCTTTCGGTGGCAACCCGACCTTCCACCCGGCACGGAAGTACAACCCGAACGTGAGGAACCCGATTGCGCCCGTCCACAGAACGAACCAATCGGGCACGAGCTGACATACCACTGTCGCAATCACGACGAGGCTTGTGAATAACCACTGCGCGAGCACGAGCGGTTTGCTTTCGATCCAACGTGTGAGAATACCCGAGCCGACGAACAACGAGGCCCGCCAACGACGGCGTTGCTGAAACAAGTCGACGGTGAGAACGGGGGCTTCGCTGTGGACGATCGCGGAAGCGAGGAAGCGAATTTTGACGCCGGCACGGGCCAGGCGATGATCGTACTC
>JAYSYI010000375.1:0-4595 GCA_043727665.1 Limnoglobus sp.
CGGTTTGCTAGGGGAATCATCACGCGAACGATAGGTTGTAGCCGCTACGACCCCGTTCGGGGTCGGTTGTCATTTCGTTCGTACCCCAGGTGCGCGAAACGCGACCTGGGGCTAATGGCTGGAATCCCGTTGGGATAAAAACCAAAATCAGGATGACCCGAAAACACCGTCAACAGCAACTTCGCATCACTTGCGGGTTCCCCTAGGTGATACGTTGCGCTATGGGCTGACATCAGCCCTCTAATTTCGCTACAGACATATGCAACAAAAATGGATGGAAATTGACTCCGCTTCTTGAAGCTGGTGTCTCTAACCCGGGTAGAATGCTGTTCTTGGAAAGGCCGCCTAACCCGCCTCACAGAGGTCAGTTACGTAAGAAATGGTGTGCTTCTTCCTGACGCACCTGCTCGCCGTTTTGTTGTATTTTGCCCGACGTAGATTCGTAATTGGCGTAGTTTCCCGTTGTGCGAAATGCTAAAATCCGACATGACTCGCCCCCGTAGCTCAGTTGGATAGAGCGGGGCTTTCCTAAAGCCCAGGTCACAGGTTCGATCCCTGTCGGGGGTATTTACCTCGTTTCGTAGCCGAGTTTGGCGATGATGTCGCCCCAACTTGCTTTGACGCGTGATCGGTCGGCATCGGAGAGCGGATATTTGTTCGTTTCGTAGGCGTTGTGCTTCGCCAAATATGCGACGAGTTTTGGCTTCATTCCTGCGAAGTTTCCGAGGTTCAGGCCGTCGTAGATTGCCTCGGTGCCGGTTAGCATGTCTTTGACGAATTCTTCGTAACGCACTTCCACCAACCGCCCGGCAGGGATTATCGCCTTCGCTTCTTCGTAGCGTTCGTGAATGATGCGATATTCGCGAAGGACTTTTTCTTCCAATAGTGCCGGGTGGCGCAATGTCTGCAAGCCGTGGCGTTTGGCAAGCGTTTTCCAAAGGTTCAGCGTACTCGCATAGAGCACGTAAGGGTCGCGTGTGATGTGGACGAACCGCGCATTCGGGAACAGTTCGAGCAGTATCGGAATGCGTGCGGTGTGCGGTGGTGATTTCAGCACGATGCGACGCGGATCTTTGTAAGTGATCGTTTGCACGAAACGCAAAAGCGTGCGTTTCCAGGCTTGTTTTTGCGCGTGCGATAGCCCGGAAAGGTCCAAGGCGTTCGGATCGTTCGACGGATGATTCGGGAACGCGACATCGGTGTACGTACTTGGCTGGCCGAGCAAACAGAGCGCGAATTCGTCCTCTTGCGGACGGTCCCACCCGGCCACCATGTTGTCCATCGGGCGTTTGTGCGGCATCAAGAACGAGAGTTGATTCTTGAAGAACGATTCCGAAATCAGGTTGTGTCTTGGGACGAAGCAATCGTAGGTATCGGGGTACGTGTGGCGGTCGTCGAGGATGAGCAATTCGTGGAGGAGTGTCGTGCCCGTGCGCCAATGTCCAATGACGAAGATCGGGTCTTCAGGCAACTTTGTGTTTGCGATTCGGCTGCCGTAAATGCCGTTCTGCAACCATCCGAGAACGGTGTTCGCGAACGAGACACCGGAGACGATTCCCGCAATGTAAAGGTAGCCCGGTTCGACGGCGAAGCGGTTGCGGGCCAACAATTTCAGCCACGCGAAATAGTCGGCCCCTTCCCACTGTCGGGGCGACCATTCGCGCGATTTCGGTGTCTTTTCACTTTCAGTTGGGTTCGCCATTCGTTTCGTTATACCAACGATTCGAGAAGATACTTCAGTTTCCGCACTTCCGGCTCGACGGGGAACGATGGCATCGGCAGGTTTCGCACATCGACGCTCAGTGCGCGGTCGTAGCGGCAGCGATCGAGTTGCGTAATAATGCGGCCATATTCGACATCGCCCTGACCCACGCGCACCTGGAACGCATCGGGTTTGTTGCCCGAATCGCGCAGGCGAACGTGCCGCACGAACGGATACAGGCAGTCGTAGTTTTTCGGCCCACCTTGCGCGGCGATGTAGTGGCTCGGATCGAGACTGATACCGAGGCCCGGCACGAGTCTGCAAAGTTCGGCAGCCATGTCCGGATCGGCGGTGAGCGTTTGCGAATCGGTTTCGACCGTGAGGATGACGCCCTCTGCGGATGCGATTTTGTACCAACCGGTGAGGCGTTCGACTTCCTTAGCGAAATCGGCCCCGATATCGGCGGCCGGCACCGAAACCAACGGGGCCGCGAGCAAGCGGGCCAACCGGCTGACGGCGCGAAGCTGCGAGCGCGTGAGTTCGCCATCGGGCTGCGGAAACGCAGCGTGAAATGCCGCAACGGGCACGTTCGACGCCTTGATTTGTTGGCAGATTTTCGTGAGATCGCCGAGCAAATCGGACGGCTTGAGGTGCCCGCCCTGTTCGCGAACGGCAATGTCCGCTTTGGTAAAATTCATTTCGCGAATCGAACGCAAGGCATCATCGAGCGGTGCCCCGCTAAAACATAACGTGGAACAAGCAACGTACACGGCATGAACCCCCCACAAAAAACGGATCGCGAGGCCCAGTGCAGGCCAGTGAACAATTAGCGAAACGTTTCCCCCACGAGACGCATAGCCGCGGTGCCAGATGTACGCAAGACAATTCCGAAGGAATTTTAGGGCCACCGGCGGATCGCCGGTGGCTCATGTTGAAAAGGCATTAGGCGTGCGTTTCCATCTCTTCTTGGAGTTCGCACCAGCGTTCTTCGATCTTCGTCAGTTGCTCGGCCATCGTCGTCACTTCGTTGTGGAGTCGCATCGCTTCCTTGGAATTGCTCGTCGATAGCAGTTGCGCGTTGAGTGCGCGCTTCTGCTCGTCGAGTTGGGCGATCGTCTTCTCCACGGTCTTCAACTCTTTGCGGACTTCCTTTTCACTACGCGATGCGCGATGGGCCGACTGCGTTCGCTTCAAGACTTCCGGTGGCAGTTTCGCGCGTTCGTTGGCTTGCTCGCGTTCGCCGGCGTCGATTTCCTCGTTGACTTTGTTGAGGTACGCATCGTACTGGCCGCTGTAGTGGATCACGCGGCCATCGCGGACTTCGACAATACATGTAGCCACGCGACGGGCGAAGGTCCGGTCGTGGCTCGTGAAAATTACGGTGCCTTCGTACTCCTTCAGCGCCTCGGCGAGGGCATCGACGGTATCGACGTCCAAGTGGTTACCCGGTTCGTCGAGAATCAGCACGTTGTGTTCGCTGAGGAGCAACCCCGCGAGGCAGAGCCGGGCGCGTTCGCCCCCGGACAGCATCGACACCGTTTTTTCGACGTTCGGGCCACGGAACAACATCGAACCGGCGACATCGAGGATTTCCTGATCCTTCTTGCTCATCGCGGCCTGACTGTGCAGGTAATCGAGCACGGTCTGATTTTCCGAAAGGCTCGTGTAAACGTGCTGGGCGTAAACGCCGACATCGCAGCCGTAACCCCAGCGGACATCGCCGGAAATCGGTTTGAGCGAATCGACGATCGTCCGCAGGAACGTCGTTTTGCCTTGGCCGTTATCGCCGACAATCGCGACGCGGGCACCGTGATCGAGTTCCCACTGAATGTCCGAAGCGATTTGACGCTCTGGGTAACCGATGGCCAGATCGCGGCAACGCAACGCCAGCCCCTTGCGTGGGGTAATGCGTGGCGGCCGAATGCGTGCCATCGGTTCGTCCGAACCGACGGTGATGAATTCGAGTTTCTCGAGCGCCTTGGCTTTCGATTGTGCGAGCTTGGCGGTCGACGCCCGCGCTTTGTTCCGCGCGATGAAGTCTTCGTACTGGCGCTTCTTGGCCATCGTCGCTTCGTTCGTGCGTTCGTCTTGCGTGCGCTTTTCCTGTTGAAATTCCAAGTACGCATCGATCTTGCCGGGGAACGTCGTGAGCTTCCCACGCGAAATATCGAGCGTGTGGTTACACGTTGCGCCGAGGAATGCGCGATCGTGCGAAACGATCAAACACGCGGCCCGGAAGCTCTTGAGGAAGTGTTCGAGGAGAATCTGCGTACGCAAGTCCAAGAAGTTCGTCGGTTCGTCGAGCATCAGCAGGTTCGGTTCGTGGAGTAGCAGCGCGGCCAGTTTCACGCGAGTCTGCCAACCGCCGGAGAGTTTGTCGATGGGGCCATCGAGGTACGCGCCCTTTAGCTCGAACTGCCCCGCGACTTCGCCGCATTTCCAATCGGGTTGATCGCTGTCGCGCATCAAGAACTGGAGTGCGGTCTCGTTCGGCAGGAACGGGTCGTGCTGCCGCAGGTATCCCAGGCGGAGGTTGGGGTGGCGAATGACTTCGCCGCTATCGAGTTCTTCTTCACCGAGGAGAACGCGTAACAGGGTGCTCTTGCCTGCGCCGTTTCGTCCGACGAATCCGACTTTGGTGTTATCGCTGATGACGGCATCGGCGTTGTCGAGCAACATTTGAGAGCCGTAACTCTTGCACGCTTTTGAGATTTGAAACAGAGTCGCCATCGTGACGCTTACCCTCGAAACAGCGGAGGCAGAAGCAGAATCGGGCGATGTCCGCCCCATGTCTCGACAGTGCGCACCGTCAAGAGTATTCAATGATTATGCTAGAAATGCGCCAAAAGCCAACGACAGATCGATGAAGTTTCCATCAATTTTGAGATTTTTC
>JAYSYI010000376.1:0-4580 GCA_043727665.1 Limnoglobus sp.
CGAAGATTAATAGCCCGATGGTGGCGGCGGTGCCGATGCCAAAGCTACGAAAGGCGTCGAACATCTCGCCGGGGAATAACGGCGACGCGGTGACGACACCCCAGGCGATGATTGCGAGCCGCGTGCTGCGGTTGCCTCCAAGCGAACCGGGGCGAAGCGACAGTGAACGGAGCCACAACCCCGCGACGAGCGGTAAGCCGAGCGCGTAATAATGCATGTGGCTCACGGGCGTGAGATGCAACATCACCGCGCATAATCCGCCCAAAATTACGAGCGAATCGGCATCCGAAAGCGTCAGCATCCGTCGACCCGCGAACATAAGAAATCCCGTTAGCGTGATGCCGATTGCCCAGTGCGCGAGGCGCGTTTCCGACGATGCGACTTTGGGCCGATCCGCACGATTCGGATGTAACAGATTGTGAATTGCTGCCTGAAATGACTGGCTATCGGTGGCGGTTGCGTTTGTTAATTCCTTTGCGCGGGTCTGATCGCCCTCGCCCGTCGCGCCCGGTTGCAGCACGACGGCGAGCAACTGCCGATTCACGTCGAGCGCCCCTTGCGGTCCCCACAATACGGTGGGAATGACACCCAGCGAAAAGATCAGCGATGCGACCACGCCTGCGATGGCACGCGTGTCGCGCTTCAACAAAAAGTACAGCACGAGGTACGCGGGAATCACCTTGAGCGCGATCGCCGCACCGAGCCAGACGCCCGCACGAAAGCGATGTTTTGCGGCGGAGGCCGCGAACATTCCCGCGATCATCGCCACGAGAAGTAGGTTCACTTGCCCGCGTGCCAACGTGTAGCCGATGCCGCCGACGCAGACGTAAACCGGCACGATGCGGGCGTACCACCAGCGACGTGTGCCGTGCGGCTCGTCGGGCAATATCGCGGACGCCAACCGGTGAACCGCGAACGCAACGCAGCCCAAACTGAAGGCGTACCAGACGGCGACCGACACCGCGAACGGCAGGAAGCCCGCACGGGTTTCGCCCTCCGGTGGGTCGGCGAGCGGGGTCATGAAAATGGCGAACGGCGCGGGGTAACAGTAGTGCCAGCCGCGATCGTCTTCGACTTGGTAAAGTTCCTGCCCCGCCCGCACCGCCCACGCGGCCCGTGCATACACTCCGAAGTCGGTTTTGCGGTCGCGTTGAAAGGCCGAGCGAATTTCGATCATCGCGCCGAGCATCAGAAACAGCACGCCGAACAGCACGAGCGCCGTTCGTTCCCACACTCGCAGTCGGTTCCCAATCATGCCGATTCATTCCATGGTGGAGCGTTGCCTAAACCATCTATCGGCACATTCGCAACCCGATGTGAAACCGAAACGTTTACGGAAGATACACCAATCGCATAACGCAGGTAAACCGCAACAGCGACAGTGCGCGTCCAAAATCAATCGACTCCGGCCGACGTGATACGAGGTTGCGTTTGTGACTATAACTGCTTCATGCAAACACTCTTATTCGATATCGATGGCACGCTCGTTAAAACCAACGGTGCGGGCAAGGCGGCGATGGAATCGGCGCTGCGTACGGCGTTCGGCATCACTGAAATTCGCGATGAGGTGCCGTACAGCGGGCGGACCGACCCGGCGATTGGCCACGACCTGTTGCGCGTGCATGGCGTCGAGTCGACGCCGGAAAATCATCGCAAGTTATCCGACGCCTACCTCGGCCAGTTACCGCACTGTTTGAACACCTACCAAGGCGAGGCGTTGCCGGGCGTGACGCGGTTACTGAAGCAACTGGCCGCAAACAAACGGCACAAACTCGGGTTACTCACGGGCAATGCCCGCGTCGGTGCGAAGCACAAACTGAACCACTTCGGATTGTGGGACTACTTCCCGTTCGGCGGGTTCGGCGACGATCACCGCGACCGCGACGACGTGGCACGCGCCGCCCTTGCGGCAGCCGGGCCGGGCATCGAACCGAGTACCGTCTGGGTCATCGGCGATACGCCACTCGATGTAAAATGTGCCCGCGCCATCGGTGCAAAAGTCGTCGCCGTCGCCACCGGTTGGCACCCGTACGAAGAGCTAATGGAAACGGGCGCAGACTCGGTGTTGCACACGCTCGCAGATTTTGACGCACTGCCCACGAGTTGGTTTGCAAAGTGATTCACACGGTCAAAAAGCGGTCGCGGGCGGCGACTTTCCATCTTGCCACGATCTGACCTGCCTCGGCGATTAACACTTCGCGGTGCAGTGCCACCGTTGGGCAGATGTGGCCGGGGATCGCGTACACCAGATCGCCGGGCAGATAATCTACGGGCACGATCGTCTCGACGACGAGGTGCTCTTCGCTGTGCATGACGATTGTATGTTCGGGGAAATCGAGTAACTTCACGCGCTTCACCATCAGCGGATCGGCGGCGACGGACTTGTTGCCGAGGTCGAGCGTGACGCGGTTTGCGGTCGGGCGGCTAATCACGCGGGTAATGCAAATCGCGGCCGGGGTGACGCTCGCAAGATCGGGGTAACGACCGTACCCCACATCGTGCAAGACATAGGTGCCGGGCGAACATTCGAGGCCATCGACATCGCGAATCGCGGCATAACTCGGGAACGATGGCGTGCCGCCGCACACCAGTCGCGGTACCGCGATACCGCGTTCCTGCAACGCATTTCGCATCGGTAGCACCTGGCTCAGCGTGGCCCGTGCCGAGGCATCGCGGTCGGCACGCGGTTCGGTGCTATTGTGCCCATCGTAAACGTGAAAGCCACCGGGCCGCACGCCGGAGGAGTCCGCCATTTTCGCGTAAAGTGACATGGCATCGTCACCGACCGCAATGCCGGTGCGGTTCATGCCGACGTTCAGGTCAACGAGTACGTCGATCGTTTTTCCACTGGCGGCCAAGGCTTCCGAGAGTGGCGTCAACTGTGCGGGGTGATCGATGATCGTCGAGAACGCGGTGCTGGAGAATCGCGTAATCAACGTCAGCAACCGCCCGACATTCGGCCCGACGAGCGGGTACGAAATCAGCACGTCGGGAACGCCGACGGTCGCGAGCAACTCGGCTTCGGCGATCGTGGCGCATTTGTGTTTCGTCACGCCCGCTTCGAGTTGCATCTTCGCAATCTCGGCGGTTTTGTGCGTCTTCACGTGCGGGCGAAGTCGCTCCGTACCGCCCGCCATCGCGATGACGGCCGCGATGTTTTCGCGAATGAGTGCGGGGTAAAAGACGAGTGCCGGGGTGAAGGCACTCGCTTCGTCGATGAGCTTGTAGGCGGGGTGCATGTTACTTCTTCTCGGGTGTAACCAGCTTCTTAGCGAACTCGCGGGTCGACTCTTCCAGGAGCCGCGCTTTGGCGACGATATCTTCGATGAGCAGAATCGTTTTCGCGCCGTCTTCGGTCGTGCCTTCGGTCGCTTGCAAGAGCGTGTTGAGCGCCGCGTAGGCGGGTTCGAAGCTATTCAATAATCGTCTCATTCCGAGTGAGTCTCGCTTGCGAACGAAGACTTCGATCATCGCTTTCACGGTGGCGAGGCCCACGCGAAACTCCTCGACGGTTTTCGCCGCTTGCCACGTCTTCAGCGTGTCGCGGCTCTTGCGGTGTTCGTCGTCCTTCGGCGTCCATTCGGCCAACAGTTTCTCGCGTGTGTCCTTCAAATCTTGCTGTTCCGGCACGAGGTTGATGAGTTGATCGTACGCCTCCAGTGCTTCGGGGACATCACCGCGACCGAGCAAGTCTTTGATGCGGGCGGCGAGTTCTTTTGCGCGAAATTCCTTCTCCAGTTTTGCCGGGTCAGCCGATGCCAACGCAAGTTCTTTCAGCTGCTCGATCCGGATTATCAGCGTCTTTTGGCCACGCCGGACGATGCCGAGTTGTACGTCGCAGCGGTCGAGGATTTTCATGAAAGTCTCATCGGCAGCAAGCGGTCGTTCGCGTAGTTGTTTGACTTCTTCCGTCAGGCTTTTCTCGGTCGGGTCGGCCCGCGCCAGGCCATCTTCCGCACGGCTGAGCGCGTCGCGATTCTTGCCGCCGTCGATGAGCGTGTTCATCGCCGAGAACAACGCCACCTGTGCCGCTACGAGTTCCGATACCCGACCGCGAACGGCGTTGACTTCGTTCGCATACAGCGCGCGATCTTCTTCCTCTTGCTTCACTTCGAACTTGAGCACGATCGGCTCGTCGGACATCACCGGTATCGGAAATTGTTGCGAGCGACCGGCCCCGACGGAGATCGAAATACACGCGACATTCGTGAAAGTGCGTGCCGATTTGTAAACGCCATCTCGCATCGCGAAGAGATCGTCGCCCGCTGGTTGTGCGGCGAAATCGAGATCGGTCCCCGCGACGGAAAGCAGCGAGCCACGCGGGTGCGGCGAGCCATCCGGCCCGACGAGCCGCAGTTGCACGTGCGTTTCCTTCGTAGGCAACTTGATGCATCGCAGCCCCACGCGGCGACGCGCATTTCGGCCGAGTACATCCAGCCCGAACGCATCGCGCCAGCGTGTAAGGACGACGCATTTGCACACGCCCTCTTCCACCGGCGTAATCACCTTCAGCAGCGTGTACGGGAACGGCACGCCGGTGAGGAACGTCGCCACGGGGGCACGCGCATCGGCTTTCGGGT
>JAYSYI010000377.1:0-4577 GCA_043727665.1 Limnoglobus sp.
GGGAAACTGACGCGATCGCCTTCCTGGAAGCCACCGGGGAACTCTTTACCCACTTTCAGCACCCGCCCCGCCGCCGAGTATCCGGAGCGAAACGGGAACTTCCAATCGGGCAGGTTCGGGTCTTTCAGCCACTGGTGCGAACCGGTGTACACGGCGAGTTCGGTACCCGCGCTGACGCCCGAATACTCGGCGGCGATCAAGATCTGATTCGCAGTCGGGTCGGCGAGTGTGACCTCGCGGACGCCGACTTTGTACGGTTCGAGAATGACCGCTTGCCGTGCGATAACCATGAATGCCCCCGGTAATTGTGAAAAATGCGCGTGTGACTACAATACGACTTCGAGGAGCTGTTATGCCGCCACCGGACCGAATGTTGAACACGCTTCGCCGGGCTATCGACGCCGTGACCGCCACACCGGGTCGCGTCGGGCACCTCGTTCATCTCATCGATGCTAGCGATGTCTTCGTCGTCGGCGATCTTCACGGGCACGTACCGAACTTTCAAGCCGTTTGGAAACTCGCCGACTTGGCCGCTAATCCGCAACGGCACCTCGTGTTGCAGGAACTCGTACACGGGCCGTTTCCGTATCCCGATGGCAGTGAGAAATCGCATCAACTCGTCGATTTGTTTGCGGCAGTGAAGTGCCAGTTTCCCGGTCGCGTGCATTATCTACCGGGCAATCACGAGATGGCCCAGTGGACGGGCCGCAAGATTTTGAAGGGGAGCGACGACCTCAACGAGCGCTTCCGCAAAGGCGTGATTACCGCATACGGGGCCGCGATGCCGGAGATTTATCGCGCGTACATCGAGCTATTCCAAGCCTGCCCGATGGGGCTACGCACGGCGAACCGCATCTTCTTCAGCCACACACTCATCCCCGGTCGGAACCTGCCGTTGTTCGACGTCCGCAAACTCGAACAAGATCGCTACGACGACAAAGAATATCAACCTGGCGGCATCGTCTACGGGATGCTCTGGGGCCGCGATACCTCTGAGGAAAGTGTCGAATTGTTCTTGCGAAAGGTCGATGCCGATTGGCTCGTCACGGGCCACATCGCCGCCGATACCGGCTTCACAGTGCCGAATTCGCGGCAAGTCACGCTCGATTGCTCCGGCTCCCCCGGCGGCTACCTGATCGCCCCCGCCAACCGCGAACTCACGCACCGCGACCTCGTCAGCGGCATCGGCGTGGTGTGAGAATTGTTGGCACGATTCCGGCCCGCA
Source organism: Limnoglobus sp. (assembly GCA_043727665.1). Lineage (GTDB taxonomy): Bacteria > Planctomycetota > Planctomycetia > Gemmatales > Gemmataceae > Limnoglobus. Next base: position 1,226 of record JAYSYI010000377.1, read on the forward strand.
GCGCGAGCAAGGGGCTTCCACCGACCAGGAACGTCCTCCCCTTGCTTGCGCTGCGGGCTGGCACGAAAGTAATAGTTGTGTAAAATCGACTTTGCCTACCTGCAACTACCCGAGTGAATTCCCATGCAATATCCGATGTCTCGTCGCGATTGTCTCGTTCGCTCGTCGAATGGCTTCGGCGCGATGGCGTTCGCGTCGCTGTTCGGCGACACGGCACACGGGGCCGCGAAGCCGCCGCACTTTGCCGCCAAGGCGGATCGCGTCATTTTCCTGTACATGGATGGCGGGCCGTCGCAGGTCGATACGTTCGATCCGAAGCCGCGGTTGACGAAGGAAAACGGCCTGCCCTTCAAGATGAAAAAAGAGCCGACGCAGTTCAACAACAACGGCAACACGCTCGGCAGCCCGTGGAAATTCGCCCAACATGGCAAGTCCGGGTTGTGGGTCAGCGATCTGTTCCCACACGTGGCAACGTGTGCGGACGATCTCGCCGTGGTGCGTTCGATGGTGTCGAATTTCTCCGAACATACGAACGCAAATTACTTCTTTCACACGGGGAACGGCCAGCAGGGTCGGCCGAGTATGGGGTCGTGGGTGAACTACGGGCTGGGTTCGGAGTCGAACGAACTGCCGGGCTTCGTCGTGCTCGGTAGCGGGATGATCCCGCCGGGTGGCCTGGATTGCTTCGGCAATGGCTTCTTGCCGGCCACCTATCAGGGATCGATGTTCCAGAACGGCGCACGGCCCGTCGCGGACCTCACGCCACCGGATGGCGCGGCGAAATCGCAGAAGGCGAAACTCGCGCTCATTCGCAAGCTCGATGCGGCCACGCGGGAACGCACGGGGCCAAACGACGCGATCGATGCCGCTATCGCCAACTACGAACTCGCGGCTCGAATGCAGGTGGCTGTGCCCGACGTTTACGATCTGTCCAAGGAAACCGCTGCGTTAAAAGCCACATACGGCATCGGCGACGCAAAGACCGACATCTACGGCAAGCAGTGCCTGATCGCACGGCGTCTCGTCGAACGCGGCGTGCGCTTCGTCGAATTGCTCTGCCCAAACCTCGGCCACGACCGTTGGGATCAGCACGTGAACCTCAAAAAGGGCCACGATGACAACGCACTGGCAGTGGATAAACCGATCGCCGGTTTGCTCAAAGATTTGAAGGCCCGCGGGATGCTCGATCGGACGCTGGTAATCTGGGGCGGGGAGTTCGGGCGTACACCGTTCGCCCAAGGGAGCAATGGCCGCGACCACAACCCGTTCGGCTTCAGCCTCTGGATGGCGGGCGGCGGCACCAAGGGCGGCAGCGCCTATGGCGCGACCGACGAATTCGGCTACCACGCCATCGAAAACAAAGTCACGATGCACGACTGGCACGCCACAATCTTGCACCTGCTAGGCATGGAACACACGAAGCTCACCGTACGCTTCGGCGGCCGCGACATGCGACTCACCGACGTACACGGCGAAGTCGTGAAAGGCGTACTGGCGTAAGGTGGAAAGTGGGTCAGTTCACTAAGATTTCAGGAGTTTATTGGCGTCAACTGTATACTTGGCTTCCTGTAATTCTTTGACAAGATCATAACGCCAATGACCGCTCGCATCATAAGAAGTGTAAACTACACCACTGAAATCGCTTAGAATTTCTAGATCATCACCTTTTTTGAGCGTGAATACGCGTTCGCGACCGAGTTTGCCGATGAAATAACCAAGCTCAAACACGACATTTTGGCGTGCTCGTGGTTTTGCGTTTTTTGAGTTACTGGCAGTTACGTATGACATGTCATCTGGAGTGAGTAAAATGACTGCAAAAGACACATCAGCATGTTCTTCAAATTTTTCGATTATCGTTTTGCCAGCGTTCGGCTTTTCATGCAAAATGACTGGATTTAGACCTAGTGTGGTCAGAGTCCGAGCAACTTGTTCCTTCAATGCAATATCGTGCCCATGAACAATAAATATTTTATTGGACTGAATCTGATTTGCATTAGCGGAAGGAGTAACCGACAAAGCTTGAGTTTTGATATTCTCAAGTCTCTTTTGCTCTGTGAGCAACACATGTGCCTTGCTTGCCTCAAGTTTGTTGATTTCGATAAGTCCACTTAAAAGAGCATATAGCCTGCTCTTTGCATTGCCACAGAGAACATCGTTTTCATTCGCAACCTTCCTTTCGGATTCACGCGCTTCATGGCTGGTTGGATTCTGCGTTAACTTAATTTTGATCCAATCAAAAACAATGTGCGAATCGAATTGTTCAAGATGGCTTGGCCAGTATTGAGAAATATACGTTCGTGACTCAGAATGCCATGCCCTGATGCGATTCCAATCTAAACTTTCGCGACTAAAATTTGATGATAATGACTGGCGAATTTTTTCGAGAAGGGCAAGTTCGTCGTTCGGCATCTTTTAGTTCCCAGCAATTGCTGAAAAATACTTTTAAGAGTAGTTTTATTCTATCTGAAATAAGTAGCATTGCAAGTTCGCAACCGAATTCGCGACTTGAACACCAGGTTGTCGGCGAACTCCGACTCGAAGAGGATGCCGAGCAGCCAACAGACTCAGAAGTCCTTCTCCAGTAGGACCGGGGACACGTTCCGTAGGACCGCCGCCTGCTCGATGTACAAGCGACGTTCGTCGGCGGGCAGTTCCAGGAAGCGGAGCTTCATACCTCTTCCTCCGCGAGTTCCCGGAAGATTGGGTGCATCCAGGCCGGGGCGAGCCTCAAATCCTTGAGGAGTTCCCGCCGCTTGTCGGCCGGGAGCGTCCGCTTCAGGTGATCGCGTCGTTCTGGCGTCACATGCTCTTGGCCTAACTCGCGGAGAGCCTGGATGAGTAGGCCGCTCAACCGACCCGCGGCTTCCATGTTCCGCGGGGTGGTCCGGCGGAGTTGGATGGTAGTCGGGCCGATTTGAACCGTCCGGGCCGGCCCGTCGGTCAGGAACACCGCCTTCGCCGGCACTTGTTCGGAAAGCCCCAGAGCGTTCGCGGCATATGCCCCCGACGGCTGAAGGCGTGTGCGGTCGCGGCCCGCTAGTGCCTGTGCCACCGCCTCGGCCGATGGCGACAGCAGCCCGAGTACCGGGTGTTCTTTGGGAAAGTCGTACACCCCGCGAGCGAGACGGCGAAACGTCCCTAGCCGGGCGAGCCGGTGGAGGGCAACATCGACCGCTTCGCGGCTGCCGATGTCCAGAAAGTCGGCCGGAACGAAAACGGACCCGCGTCCGCGACCGTGGACAGTCGCAACGATCCTGGAAGCGATGGCTTGAGGTGACTTCGTCTTGCGGTTCATGTAAGGAATTCTAGCCTGTTTTCCTTACACTATCAAGGGCCAATCTGGGAGTCCGGC
>JAYSYI010000378.1:0-13750 GCA_043727665.1 Limnoglobus sp.
CCACCCCCGCCGCCACCGATACCACCCGCCCCGCCGTTCGCGTCTTTGCCGCCACCACCACCACCCCCGCCGAGACCACCCGCAATACCCGTTACGGTATTCACGCCGCCCGCACCACCATTGGCGATTCCGCCGGTCGGGCCGACGGCGTTGTTCGTGGTGCCACCCCCCCCGCCGCCGGCTAAGACGGCACCATTCGATCCGTTACCGAAAGCCCCACCACCGCCAGCTCCGCCATTGGTATTGTCATCGAGCGTGGTTCCACCGTTCCCACCGATGCCGCCGCCACCGCCACCACCGCCCGCATCGGTGCCAAGATTGTCCGCACCTGCACCGCCGATGCCACCTTGTGCCGTATTACCCGTTAAAGTCGAAGCGGAAATGGTTAACGTGCCCTGGTTAAAGATGGCCCCACCCGCGCCCAATCCACCGCCACCCCCGCCGCCATCATCGCCTAAGTTCGTGCCGCCGTTACCACCGCGAGCGATGCCGTTGCTCAGTGTGAGATTTTGCAGCGTGAAGTTGACACCCGTATTGACGAAGAACAACCGCATGTTTGGGGCCGCAGAATTGCGTTCGATCGTCTCGCCGGAACCTCGAATCGTCAGCGCGTCGGTGATTTCGAGTGCGTTCGGGCCGAACTGCGTGCCACCCATTGAAGTCAACGAGACCGTTGCCCCGACCGCTGCGCCCGTAAACACAATGTTGTCCGCACCCGCCGCCGCGTTCGCATCGGTAACCGCCTGCCGCAACGAACCGACGCCCGTATCGGTAATACTCGTCACTGTAAACGTCGCAGGCACGTCGCGGCATTCGAGGAGTTCGACGCCGAGAAACGGTTTGCGTTTCCGCAGCAGTTTGCGTGAGAGTGGATTTCGCATGGTGAACCTCAAGGGTGGCAGTCGGGGGCGATTGTACCGGTTAAACTAAACGAGTATTGATCGGATTGCAATCGATTTTCACGGATGTGTCAGTTTATTCAAGATTCAGTCGGTGAAGTTACCGAAATTCACACTTGCGAAGTCGGAGTCATCAGAACCGGGGTCGCTCGTTACCGAAGTGTTGCGCCGGACTCTCGACGACGAAAGTATACTTTCGATGTTCGATGTCACATCTACCCGGATCGAGAGGTGAGTCATGTTCCGTATCTGTTTGGCCGTAATAGTGTTGGGGATTACGTGCGGGAACAGCCGTGCCGAACCAGCGGCTCCGCTTGGGGCGATGGCCAAGATGCCAGTCAAGGAAGTGACGGTGTTCAAGGACGGCCATGCCTACGTCATCCATCAGGGAACGATGCCCGTCGATGCTGCGGGGAACGTGCTTCTCGACTTGTTACCCAATCCCGTACTGGGGACGTTTTGGTCGTACAGCCTCGACAAGAAGGCGACGCTTCAAAGCGTCACCGCCGGTCGGCGGCGCGTCAAAGTCGAACGCACGGCGGTCACGTTACGCGAGTTGATCGAAGCGAATCTCGGTGCCGAAGTCGTCATCTCCGAAGGCGTAAAGCCCGCGTATCCTGCGACGATCGTTCGGTTTCTCTCGCGGTCCACGGAAGAACTCGACGCGACATTGCCGCCGACCGGCGCAGAGCACGTTCCGATTAAAGGCAACATCCTTCTGTTGAAAACACTGGAGGGAACGCGGGCTGTGCCGGTCGAGCACATTACCGATGTCAAGTTCGTCGGCAAATACGACACCAAAGTGACCGAGGAAGAGTTTCGCAATTTACTCACGATGAAGCTCGATTGGGCGGGCCAACCACCGGCAAACGCGGCCGAGGTCGGCATGGCCTACGTGCAGAAAGGCATTCGCTGGATCCCCAACTACCGAATCGAACTCGATGCCAACGGGAAAGCCGTCGTTAAACTCCAGGCGACGCTGCTCAATGAACTGACCGATCTCAAAGACGCCACGGTGAATCTCGTCATCGGCGTGCCATCGTTTTACTTCAAGGAGACGACCGACCCGATCGCACTCACGGGGGCACTCGCCCAGCTTTCGACGTATTTTCAAACCGATGCCTCGACGCAATTCGCGATGAGCAACTCGATGATGACGCAAGTCGCACGCGGCGGCGAGGTCCGCCATGGCGGTGCCGCACCCGTGAACCTCGGGCCGGAAATCGGCGTGGCGGGCAGCCAGAACGAAGATCTGTTCGTGTTCACCGTGAAGAACGTGACACTCGCCAAGGGGCAGCGGATGGTGTTGCCAATTTCGCAACACACGCTGGAATACAAGGATCTTTACACGCTCGAAGTCCCTTACACGCCACCGCAATCGTTCAAGCAGTATGCGAATAACACACAAGCCGCCGAACTTGTGAAGTTGATGAGCGAGCCGAAAGTCTTGCACAAGTTGCGGCTAACAAACGGCAACGCCCAACCGCTGACGACGGCCCCTGCACTGATCCTTCGCGATGGCAAAATCCTCTCGCAAGCGATGATGACGTACACTTCGAAGGGCGGCAGCGTCGACCTGACACTGACGACGGCAGTCGATGTACGTGTCAAAAAGAAAGACAAGGAGAGCAAGCGAACGCCGAACGTGGCCAATTTCAACAACGAGGCATTCTGGCGAATCGACATCGCGAGTTCGCTCGAACTCACGAACCAGAGCAACAAACCGATTGAAGTCGAAGTCACGCGCTACGTTTTGGGCAACGTCGATAAAGCCGGCGAAGGCGCGAAAGCCGAGATGGTGAACCTGCTGGAAGACGACGAGAGTTTGCAATCCGCATATCGTCCAGGCTGGTACGGCTACTACTCGTGGCCCGCGTGGTGGAGCCACTTCAACGGCGTCGGCCGCGTGACATGGACCGCAAAGCTGGCACCGGGCCAGAGTGCCGGGCAATCGTACGAATGGCATTACTACTGGCGATGAAACGCCCCGGATTCGCGGTTTCCACTTGCTGTTGCGGTTAGCGGGTGATAAGAAACTGATGCAACAAATGATTTTCTGCGGCCCGGTGAACTATGGTGAATGTGATGGCCGTCCATAACGCAACTCGACACGCACGTACTGCAATTGCGGTATTTGTCGTCGTTGCCGTTGCGTTCGCAGCCGCCATCGCGGCGGCCGCCGCCGCTTACACCTAAACTCCGGGAACTGAATTCGAAATTCAACGGCCCCGGAGATTGTCTCCGGGGCCGTTTGCATTTGTGCCCTGCTAGAAATGAAAGAGCTTCGCTATGCCACCTGCGCCGTTCTTGCTGTCCGAACGATCCCGCCGGACCGCCGACTCGCCGATCAGTTACTTCGTCCAAAAGGCGATTGAAACCAAAGGCCTAATCTCGCTTGCGGCGGGCCTCGTCGACGAATCGGCGTTCCCATCGGCGGACATCGCGGCCGTCGTTGCCGAGATGATGGCGAACCCGATCACGGCGAAAGCAGCATTGCAGTACGGCTCCACACGCGGGTTGTTGCCACTCCGCGAAAAGGCACTCGCGCTACTTTGCGATGGCGATGGCGTGAACCCGGCCGATATCGGGCTGACCGCTAACGACGTCGTCATCACGACCGGCTCGCAGCAGATACTATATCTCCTCGGCGAAGTGCTGTTCGAAGTCGGCGACATCGTGATTGCCGAGGCCCCGTCGTACTTCGTGTTCCACGACTGCCTGAAGAGCCACGGCACAAAAGTGTTAAGCGTGCCAATGAACGAAGGCGGCATGGACCTAAACGCGCTCGAAGACTTGCTCGAAAGCCTCGTAAAGTCCGGCGAAATCGCGAAACTGAAGATGATCTACACGGTGGACTACTTCCAGAACCCAACGGGGCTGACGCTCGCCGAGAATCGTCGCCCGCGCCTCGTAGAACTCGCGAAACGCTACAGCCGTACGCACCGGATTCTCATTCTCGAAGATGCCGCGTATCGCGAACTCCGTTACGACGGTGACGATATCACCAGCATCAAGCGGTTCGACGAAAACAACGAATATGTGGTTTATACCAGCACGTTCTCGAAGCCGTGTGCGCCGGGGTTGAAGACGGGCTATTCGATTATGCCGCGCGACCTCGTCAACCCGGTCTGCAACCTGAAAGGTTGCCACGATTTCGGGTCGTCGAACCTGAACCAGCACATTTTGAACAAGCTGCTGGAGAACGGCGCGTATCATCGGCACGTGCTCAAACTGCGCGATGTGTACCGCACCAAACGCGATGCGATGCTCCGTGCGATCGAAGATCAATTCGGCGACTGGCCCGAAGTGACGTGGACGGTGCCCGCCGGTGGCCTGTACGTCTGGCTGACGTTCCCCGAAGGGCTGAACGCGGGTATCGGCGGGAGCATCGTGGAACGTGCCACCGAGGCAGGCGTGTTGTACATACCTGGTGAATTCGGCCATGTACCCGATGCATCCGGGTTCGTGCCGCAAAACGAGGTGCGCTTGAGCTTCGGCGTGTCGGAACCGGACGCCATTACGGAGGGCATTCGACGGTTGCGCGAAGCCTGCCGCGGTATGGAATCGCTGACCGCCGAGTTGACCTCGGAAGCGGCAGTCATGGCGTAATTCAGTGGCCGGAAAAGCGTCGCCCGATAAAACCATTCATTCTGTATCCGCGGATGAATCGAAAGGTTACCGATGCCTGAATGGTGGCGAAACGCGTGGGGCAACCGTGGCGACGAACAACCGGAAGTACTAGTCGTTCGGTTAGTCGTGGCCGCATTACTCGGCGTCGGAGTGGCAGTCGCACGGACACTGGCGCGTTCGGATGGTCGCCCCGTGGCGGGGTTGCGCACAACGCTACTACTGCTAACCGTGCTAACGGCACTCGTTACCGAAGTCATTGGTAACAACACCGCGCGTGCGTTCGGGCTGGCGGGAGTGCTGGCCGTCGTGCGGTTCCGCACGGTCGTCGAAGACACGCGCGATTCGACGTTCGTCATTTTCGCGTTGGCCGTCGGCATGGCGGTCGGTGCTGGTTTCCTGACAACGGCTCTCGTCGGCTTCGGCGTGATCGCCGCCGTGACTGTGGCCGTCACGCAATTTACAGGTCCGCCGGCCCACGAAGGCAAAATCGTCATTCGCCTGAAAGGCAAGGAAACGAGCGAAACCCAACTCCGTGAAACGCTCTCGAAATACGTTGATAGCGTAACAGTCGCACTCGTCGGCTCCGAAACAGTCAAGGAAGCCGATACCGTCGAACTCACCTTCCGCTTCCGTTCCGCGTTAAAGGGCGATCTCGGTTCGCTGATCGATGCGCTCAAAGCGAAGCCCGGCATCGAAAAGGTAACGTGGGATTTGAAGTAAATGATTTGTATGCGAGCCAGATACACGTCAAGCCAACCGCAAACAGGCCGCGTGCGACCCATGAGCCGAAGATGACGGCGGCGTTGAACACGATGAACGCCATGAAGCCGTGGATGGCCCAATGTAGCCAGATTGGTCGCCGGGAATATCGATCAAAATTCGCACACAGGCAAATGGCATCGACGCACCAGAGTAGCGTAAGCGCATAGTTGACGGCGACGCCTTCACCGAATCCGCCGATTCGTCGCGTATGTTCGAAAGCGGCATCGTGCGACCAACCGTGTACGGCATGGAACGCGATGGCGACGTGCAAGAGTTGAAGTGCCGCCCCCGTGGCCCAAACGAGTTGGATAAGTGGGCGGCGTCCGCGAAGAAATGCGACGCCACCGAGGAACCAGACAATCATTGCCAGCCATGCGGACTGCACAACCGCCGGGTGGTTTGGCACCGACCCGACTGGCAGCCAAAACACGCGACTTAGCCACAGTGCGAGGCTTGTTGTCACGACAAAATACACCCGGAGAATTTGCATTCTCCGGGTGTGGTCGCTTACGCTTCGAACGTCCACGGCTTGCGCATTTCGCGGGAGAGCAGCTTGTTCGCCTGGGTATCGTCGAAGGTGTGCGTCTTCGGATCCCATGCGAGTTTCTTGCCCACACGCAGCGCGATCGTGCCGATGTGGCAGACGATCACCGAACCGCCGCCGACGCCGACGTGGCAGATTGGCTGCTGGCGTGACTTCACGCAATCGAGGAAGTTGCCCATGTGGTCGGTCGGGCGCGTTGGGTACAACATCGGGTCGTCTTTGCCGAGCGGCTCGCTGAGAATTTTCGCATCCGAAGCCAGCAACAACCCACGGCTAACGAACACGGTGCCGCTTTCGCCGAAGATCATGACGCCGTTTTCGTCGCCGCTGATCGCATCAATGGGCACATCGACCGTCGTTTCCTTGACCGAGCCATCGTCTCCGGTGACTTTCTTCTTGACCTTCTTCGTCACTGGTTTGCCGTCGGCGCGAACGAGGCCCTTCACTTCGGTGCCGCCACCGGACATCGCAACGACTTCCGCGCCGTTCGCATAGGTGTATTTCACCTGGAAATTTTCGTGGCAGTTGTAGCCGTCGCCCTTGCTGTACGGCGCGGTCGCCTTGAGCATTTCGACGCCGGTTGGGCCGCTTTCGTCCATCCCGAGCGCCCACTGCGCGATGTCGATATGGTGGGCACCCCAGTCGGTCATTTTGCCGCCACTGTAGTCGTACCACCAGCGGAATTCGTAATGGCAGTTCGTTTTGCCGTCCTTCAAGCGGTACGGCATTTTCGGCGTAGGCCCGAGCCACATGTCCCAATCGAGTTCCTTCGGTGCATCGACGGCGGTGATCGCCCCGCTCTGCGGATTGCCGTTAATGCGGCACTCGATCCGCTTCACTTTGCCGATGCGACCCGCGCGAACGACCTCGGCGGCGAGGCGAAACATGCCGCCCATTTCGCTGCGCTGCTGGCTGCCCGTTTGCAGAACGCGACCGGTTTCCTTGACGACCTTTTGCAGCAAAATCGCTTCTTCGACCGTCAGCGTCAACGGCTTCTCGCAGTAGACATCTTTGCCTTTGCGAAGGGCGTCGATGGCCACGAGAGCGTGCCAGTGGTCGGGGGTCGCGATGCAGACCGCGTCGATCTCGTTGCTCGCGTTGACCTGACGAAAGTCCTTGTAAACCCGTGGCGTGTAGCCATCGGACAGGAACGTGTTGACGGCGCGATCGACGTGGCGCAGATCGACGTCGCAGATTGCGGCACAGTCGACGTGCTTGAAGCGCTTGGCCGCACCGTAGAGCGCGTAGTTGCGGCTCTGCGGGCTGCCGATGCCGATGAAACCGACGCGCAGTTTGCTGTTTGCGGAAGTGGCTTTGGCTGCCGTGGCCGCCGTAGCCGCGTCGGCACCGAACACTTCTTTGGCATACCACAACGGCAACCCCGCCGCCGTCAGTGCCGCAACCGAGTTCGTCATAAATCCGCGACGAGAGAGAGAACCCCGTTCGAAGAGCATAGAAGCCTCAGAAAGTAATGGGAGTGGCAGAGCAGTCGGACAACAGCATCCTACCGAAATTGAAAATCGCCTGCCAGCAATTTCCGCACGAAAGACAGCTGAGCGGCAACACAAGTTACAACTGCGAAAAATCATTCGCTTGTTCGGGCGCGACCATTACGGTTGCGGCGAGTCGGTCGCCCGCTTGGATGACGATTTGATGCGCGACTTGGTTTGGGTGATACCCACCCGGCAAGCGGATTAACAACTTGTCGTGATCGCTACAGAAGCGTTGCACTTCCGCGTACGAGTGGCTCGACCAACGAATCGCGAGCAACACGACGGCTGTTTCGGGTCGTATGATTCCCGCTTCAAACGCACTAATCGAACTGTGTTCGGGAACTGTTTCCCAATAGACATCGCTCAATCCAAAGGCGCGAATCAGTGCGGCTTTGTGTTCGGGGCGAACCAGCCCGCCGATCAGCACGATGGCGCGGCCTTTCAGCCACTTCGCGACTTGCACGACTTCATCCGAAACGCGATCGACTGGCACCGCTTCTTGCTCGACTGTGGCTTTCAGGCGAAGATATTCGTCGATTTCCCGAAACACCAGTGCCGCGTTCTTGGGCAACGGGATTTCATCGGGTATCACATCGAGAACGGGTACCAACTGTTCGCGCGTCTCGAGGTGGCTCGGCGGCATACCCGCTGCGACCGCTTCGTCGAGCAGTTCGATCACGCGCGGCCAGTCGTCGAACGTGTTGGGGTTTTCGCCCGCTTTACCGAGCTTGTATTTGAGGTTGTTCAGAATCTTTTTCAGGCCGCCGGACTTCACCTGGGAATCGCGTAACGGCGATGTGGCGACGGCGATACGTTGTTTGAGGCTCGGCCACGTTCGCGGATCGACGCGGTCTTCGCGCTTCATATACCGCTGGATGTACGTGCTGTGCGCGGCCGCCAGTTCGCGAACCGTCACGTATAACTGAATCTGATCGGCATCGGGGCGCATGTTCGTCGTGTCAATAACGGCCGCAAACAATAACCCTTGAGCTTCGGCCGCAAGATTCAACGAACTTAGCAGAAGGTCGCGATCCTTAATCCAGCGTGGATCGAGCACGTGGTGGAGCAACTCGGCGGCGTCGGCACCGACATCGTAGGCGGCGGCGAGATCTTCCCAAACGGTTGCCGAACGAGAGAGCGTGGAAATATCGAGCATCCAAAGCGTGCATTTAATCAGCCGCTCCGCCTTTGATCGCAAGGCTGCCGATAAGTCCATGTAGCTCGACTCGCTCGATGCATTTCGGTGCCGCTGCGCGATGAGTCGGCACGCTTCGGCTTTGACGCGACAGCGATTGGCGATGACAATCGGTTCCTGCGGAAGCCAACTCGTCGATTCTTCATAATGCGATTCGGTGCGTACGGGCGGCGGCGCGGTGAGGTGAAATGTCAACAGCGACGCTGCCACCGTCGCGGGCAATATCCCTTCTTTCGGTTTCCGAACTTCTGGTATCAGCGTCGGCACAAGTTGTGCCTCCGCTGCTACCGTCTGGCCTTCAACCCAACCGACGAATGCGCGACCGAGCATTGCCACATCGCGTTGCAACGTGGCATCGGCTTCGATCAGGCTCTTCAGGCGATTCAAAAAAGGCGCAAGAGCATTCAATAAGTCGTGTTCTGCGGGCATTTCATAATTCTACGGTGTCGGGCGACGTTGGCAGTTTAGTTTTCTGCGAGTGAATTGGCGTAAAAAAAGCGGCAGGTTAAACCTGCCGCAGCGAAAACGCTCGTTCAAACCGATTTAAGCGCTCTTTTTGCCCTGTTTTCGTTCGAACAATTTGTGATCGCCGCGTACGATATCCGCCGTCACGACGTAGTGGCCCTTCGTTTCCATGTCGGGCAATTCGTACATAATATCCACCATCACGTCTTCGACGATCGCCCGCAGACCGCGTGCGCCGGTGTCGCGATTCTTCGCAAGTTTCGCGATCTCTCGCAGTGCCGCGTTCTCGAACTCGACCGTTGCACCTTCCATCTCAAACAACTTTTGATACTGGCGAACGAGTGCGTTCTTGGGCTCGGTGAGGATACTAATCATCGCTTCTTCGTTGAGCGGGTCGAGCGGGGCAAGAACGGGCAGGCGACCGACGAACTCGGGAATTAAGCCGAATTCGATCAGGTCGTCGGCGGTCACCTGGTTGAGCAATTCGCCGAGCGTATGTTCTTCCTTGTCGGCGGACGCCCCGAAGCCGATCGTCTTGCGGCCGATTCGCTTCGAGATAATATCTTCCAGCCCAACAAACGTTCCGCCGCAGATGAACAAGATATTCGACGTGTCGATCTGAATGTACTGCTGTTCGGGGTGTTTGCGACCCCCTTGAGGCGGGACGTTGCTGACAGTGCCTTCGAGCATCTTCAAAAGCGCTTGCTGCACGCCTTCGCCGGAGACGTCCCGCGTGATGCTCACGTTCTGGCTCGTCTTGGCGATCTTGTCGATTTCATCGATATATATGATGCCGCGTTGAGCGGCTTCGACATCGAAATCGGCCGCGTGAAGCAGTTTCAGCAGCAAGTTCTCGACGTCTTCGCCGACGTAACCGGCTTCAGTGAGCGTTGTCGCATCGCCGATCGCGAACGGTACATCAAGAATCTTTGCCAAAGTGCGTGCGAGCAGCGTTTTGCCGCTACCGGTCGGGCCGACGAACAAGATGTTGCTCTTCTCGATCTCGACATCGCTGCGGATGCCATCGGTGTGGCTCAATCGCTTGAAGTGGTTGTGGACCGCAACCGAAAGCACCTTCTTCGCACGCTGTTGGCCGATCACGTACTGATCGAGTTTTTCCTTGATGACCCGTGGGGCGTGCATGTTGCCAACGGCGGATTTGCCGTTGCCACGACGCTTCTTTTCCTGGTCGATAATCGACATGCACAGTTCGATGCACTCGCCGCAGATGTAGACGTCGCCAGGGCCTTCGACGAGCGGGCCGACATCGCGGTGACTCCGCCGACAGAATGAACAGTACGCATTCCGATTGCGCCCTGTTGTTCCCGTTGGACGACGGGCTCCACCTTCGCCGGAAGTACGCTCAGCCATCAGTATCCCCGAATCGAGTATGTTTGCGTGTTATGAAAAGGTCGCTCGCGATCGAACGTCTGAGAACTATATCGCGTCGCAAGAATTCCAGGTTCTCGGTTGTGACAATTCGCACGAAGCTGACGATCCCGAAGCGTCGGGTCTGCCGATTGTACGCCAAACAACGCGCCAAGTGTTTCGGAATTTTGTCCATCAGTCGGTTTCAGGCGGGGGAGGAGGCACATCGGAGCCGACAGGCGGCGGCACGACGGGTGGCTTCGGTGTGAGTCTGGGTAATTGGGATGGGTTCGACTTGCCGACTTCTCCCTTAATCTTCGCGGCTAACTTATCGCGTAAGCGGTCGTATTCGTCCTGCGTAATCTCGCCACTTTCATACATCTCGCGGAAAGACGACATCGACACGGAAGAATTCATTTCATCGGGTTCGTCGATTTGACTGCGGTACCGAGTCGCGATTTTGAGAAGCAGCGCGGCCACAATTAGCCCGACAAACGCGATGCCCACCACGTTGATAAGATCGATGCGACCCTGTGCCTTGTTAATCGGTACGGGGGCCGGCACCGGTGCAATTGTTCCCGGTTCGGCAATCGCTGGGTCGTTTTCCGCGAACATGTTCGACCTCGCTCACTGAAAGGGCACTTGGTGCGGGCTAACCAACCCACACCGCCAATTCTAAGATACGAACAGCAATCCGTTCCATGGAGGGTGTTCCCGTGCCTGCGATCATCGACGACACGTACGCGGAGGCGTTCCGCAGCATTTACGCGGAGGTGCTGATTACGGCCCGCGACCGGCATTGGCTGGACATCGCCGTGGCAGCGGCCACGGGCAACGCGAGTTCCTCGATCCTCTGCGATTGCGAAGCGGGCATTAGCCGATACACCGCCGACACGCCCGATGGTCGCCCCGGTGCAATCGTCCAGTTTCACGTGCCGCGATTCTGGAAGGAACGCGAGACGAAACTCGAACGCGCCTTACTCGTGCGGGTTTCGCAGAACGTGCTGACTTGCCCGACGACCGCTTGCTTTAACGTGTTACCTGCCGAAGAAAAGTGGTTCCCGCTCGGGCGGAAAGTGTCGTATTTCGGCGACGGCCACCAGTTCAAAACCGAACGCTCCGGGCGTCGCGTTCGGGTGATTCCGATCCTCTCCGGCGAGTTTGTCATCGAGCGGCGATTCGGTTGGGCCGACGGCCTGATGGGCGGGAACCTCTGGTTTATGGGCACCGCCGATGCCGCGCTCGAAGCCGCCGTTCGCGCCTCTGCCGCTGCAAGCGATTACAGTAACGACTTGAAAACCAGCGGAATCTGCCTGCCATTCCCCGGCGGCGTCGCGGCCAGTGGCTCGAAAGCGGGCAGTAAGTATCCATTCGCCATCGCCAGCACCTACGCCGAGTACTGCCCCACCCTGAAAGGCAATCCTGGCATCGCGAGTCGCCTACCTGATGGCGTCGATAGCGTTCAGGAGATCATTCTCAACGGCCCCGACATCGAAACCCTCTCCGATGCCACCCAAGCCGCCATCGCCGCCGCCCGCGCCGTCCCCGGTTTGCAACGCATCAGCGCCGGAAACTACAACGGCCGCCTCGGTAAAAGCTTCATTTACCTACACCCACAAAAGTGATACGCAACAATTAATCACGATGTTTTTCGAACAGTACACCGAAATCATGGTTTCGTGGCGAGTCCGTTCGACCAAAATCGGACGTAAGTCGTTGGTGGGTTGAGTTGGTTCCGAAATTCGGGAATGAGTCCAGGGATGGGTGGGTGTGTAATGCCTGGAGTCAATTCATCAGCGACTAAATTCGTCGCGATTCCCGTACGCCACTATTGCTTCCACCCGCATTTCGAGTTATTGTCTGTTTAGTGGAGTACTCCTCCATCCTGCCCACTGCTTTCAATCTGTTCCACATTCCACACAGGAATTCGCCATGCTCACATTCCTCGGCGGTCAGTCGCGACTTTGCGATGGCGTGGCACGGCGTTCGTTCCTGAAAGTCGGCGCTCTCTCCTTCGGTGCCGCATCCCTGTCATTGGCCGATGTCTATCGTGCGGAAGCCGCGGCCAAAGCGAGTGGTCTCGGTTCGCAATCGACTTCGCAGCACAAAGCCGTCATCAACGTCTTCCTCGGTGGCGGGCCGCCACACCAGGACATGTTCGACCTGAAGATGGATGCCCCCGTCGAAATTCGCGGTGAAATGACGCCGATCGATACGAAGGTTCCTGGCATTCAAGTCAGTAATGTCTTCCCGAAGATGGCCGCGATGATGGACAAATTCGCCATCATCCGCTCGATCGTCGGCGCGCAGGGAGGCCACGACGCCTTTCAGTGTACGACGGGGTACCGCAACGAAGATCTGTCCGCACTCGGTGGTCGGCCGAGCATCGGGTCGGTTTTGGCACGTTCGCAGGGGCCGGTCGATCCTTCAGTTCCGCCGTTCATTGGCCTTGCGGAAAAGACCGCACACATGCCGTGGAGCGATGCGGGCAAGACTGGTTTCCTCGGCTCGATGTATGGTGCGTTTCGGCCGAACGGGCCGGACATCGCCAACATGAAAATGAACATGGCGAACTTCAGCCACATGGCCGACCGCAAAAGAATGGTCGCTGGGTTCGACAATCTTCGCCGCGAACTCGATGCCAACGGTTCGCTCATCGGTGCCGATGCCCATCAGGAACGCGCACTGAATGTACTGACTTCGAGCAAGCTGATCGAGGCACTCGATGTCACGAAGGAAGACCCGAAAATCCGCGACCGATACGGCGATGGCAAGCCTTACAAGTTCCAGTACGATGGTTCGCCGACGGTAAACGAGCATCTGCTAATGGCCCGACGCCTCATTCAGGCCGGTGCCCGCTGCGTCACACTCAGCTACGGTCGCTGGGACAGCCACGGCAAAAACTTCGATCTGGTTCGCGATCACGGCGCGAAACTCGATCAGTGTCTTACCGCACTCGTCTGGGATCTCGAACGCCTCGACATGCTCGACGATGTGACCGTAATTGCGTGGGGCGAGTTCGGCCGAACGCCACGCATCAACAAGGAAGCGGGCCGCGATCACTGGCCACAAGTCAGTTGCGCCGTGCTTGCAGGTGGCGGGATCAAAACCGGGCAAGTCGTCGGTTCGACGAATCGCCTCGGCGAATTCGCGAAAGATCGCCCCGTGACGTTCGGAAACGTGTTCGCAACGCTCTACCAAAGCCTCGGATTGAACCCCGAAACCACGACGATCCCCGACCCCACCGGTCGCCCCCAGTTCGTCGCCGAGGGCGGCTCGATCAAGGAATTGGTTTAAGGTCGACGCACATGTACTTCACGGCCGTTGTCATTTCCACGCTCCTGCTCGCCAACCCTGTGCGAACGCAGGCCGTGGTAGAAAAGGCCGTTGCCGC
>JAYSYI010000379.1:0-4551 GCA_043727665.1 Limnoglobus sp.
GACCAAATGAGCCCAAAAATCGACCGGACGCGCCTTTTTCATGTCAAAGCGCGCCTTTTCTATGTCATTTCGCGACACTTTTGCGTCACTTTATGCACGGTGCGAATTCCGACTTACGTCAAATCGTCTAGAATTTATTGACTTCGACGATTTGTGTGGGCGCGAGATCCTGGGTGAATTTTGTCAGATTTCGAACCCCTTATGAGCTATGCATTCCACGAATGCGTTCGCAACGAGCGGATGCCTTATCGTGCCAGCCCGCAGCGCAAGCAAGGGGTTGGATTCCCACGGTCGAGGTACGGCGTGAAGATTTTCGCGGGTTCGCCTTGCTTGCGCAGCGGGCTGGCACGAGCCGAAACGCCGATTGGGTTTTTACCGCATACAATTACGGCACTCTCCCTTGCTGCGTCCGTGCGGGAGGTTTTTCTTGTTCCTTCAGGATTGGATTCGATGAATCTCCCGCTGCCTCGCAACGGTTCTTCCCCTTCGCGCCGACGGTGGGTGGTTATCGGTTTTGGCGTGCTGGCTGTACTGGGTTTGTCGTACTTTGCGTTCGGGCCGGGCGATGCCCAACGCGATGCGGTGGCGAACCAGGCTGTGCCGGATACGTCTAAAAAATTGCTGTTCTGTTCGTGGAACGTCGAAAATCTGTTCGACGATAAGGATGACAAACGCAAACAGGTCGACGAGCAATACGACACCGCGTTCTTCAAAAACGAACCGCTCCGCAAGCTGAAATACGAACGAATTTCGTCCGCACTCATGAAGATGAACGGCGGCAACGGCCCCGATGTCATCTCGTGTATCGAGGTTGAAAGCGTGCGGGCGCTGGAACTGCTTATGGCCGCGCTGAACGAGAAAGTCAAAGATCTGGCGATGAAGTACAAGTCGATGGCGATGAAGAATCTCGACGCGGGGCGGCACATTGCACCGGGGGTGATTAGCCGGTATCCGCTGTCGCAGTACACCACGAAGTTGCACGGGCAAGATCTGCGCATCCTCGAAACGCACCTCATCGTCAACGGCCACGACCTTTGCATTGTAGCATCGCACTGGACGTCGAAACTCAAGCAAAGCAGTGGCGGGAACGGCGAAGCGGGCCGCGAAAAATATGCACGCACGATCTACGACCTGTACCGAGGCCTGACGAAAAAGAAGGCCGACGTCGATTTCCTCGTCTGTGGCGACTTCAACGATACGCCCGATTCGGACATCGTTACCGATGTGCTCGGTGGCATCGGCGACATCAAGAAAGTCAAAGCGGGCGGCGATTACCCACCGCTACTCGATCTGTTCGCGGGCAAGACCGGCGACAAGTTCGGCACGCTGTGGTTCGACGGCAAACCGCTGATTTACGACCATATTTGCGTATCGGGCGGGATGCTCGACGAACTCGGTTGGTCGTGCAAACCGGAATCGGTCGCCACCGTCACAGACGGGCTGATTCGCCCCGGTTCGACGCGCCGCCAACCGTGGCGATTCGGCGACCCCGACCAGAACATGAGAGATAGCGACCGCGGTTTCGCCGACCACTTCCCCGTAACCGTGGAACTGACGGTGCGTGCGACAAAAGCACCCGCAGCAAAAACGCCGTAATTGAGTGAACAATTCGAGCGTGGGGCAGCGATGCCCCTCGCTCTTTATCGCATCGTCACATCTCCCTGCAATTCACACGCATCAAATCACGACACGACAACATTTTCGCCCGTTTCTGTAACGCGGAACGCCCGACGTGGAATGAACGTTGGGATAAGTACGCCGGAACAGTGAATGTTTTCGGATTCGGCTGCCACGTACATTGCATGACCAAACTGTCATTTGTACTGTTTCATAACACTCTCATATATCCTTAAATGGTGCGCCCATGACCGTTTTGGACTTCGCTACTACCTTCAAATCCCTCACGGGAAACCTGCCATTCCCGTGGCAAATTGCGCTCTACGAACGCTTTGCGAATAACGACATCCCCGCATCGTGCAACCTCCCGACGGGCCTCGGCAAGACGTCCGTCATCGCGATCTGGCTGATCGCGCTCGCGAACCACCCCGACATGATTCCGCGCCGCTTGGTGTACGTCGTCAATCGCCGCACCGTCGTCGATCAGACGACGGACGAGGTGGAGAAGTACAAAAACAGCAAAGTGGAGAACGTTCCCGATTTCGCCATCAGTACGCTGCGCGGGCAGTTTGCCGACAATCGCGAGTGGAGTACGGACCCATCGCGCCCGGCGGTCATCTGCGGCACTGTCGACATGATTGGCAGTCGGCTCCTGTTCAGCGGCTACGGCACTGGCTTCAAAAGCAAGCCACTTCACGCCGGCTTCCTCGGGCAAGACGTCCTCGTTATCCACGACGAAGCCCACCTCGAACCCGCTTTCCAGTCGCTACTGATGTCGATCGAGGCGGAGCAAAAACGCAGCAACGAGTTCCGGAAATTCCGCGTCATGGAACTGACCGCAACATCGAGAGGGAAGGGGGATGTGTTCACGCTCGTGCCTTTGGACAAAGAAAATGACACGGTGAAAGAGCGGATTCACGCCGTGAAATCGCTCGTGTTTCACACGGTCGACGACGAGAAGAAGCAGATAGCGGACAAGCTACTCGCACTCTGCAATGCGCATAAAGAGTCAGGGTTGGCAATCCTCGTTTTCGTGCGAACGGTGGAGAGTTTGAACCTCATCGTGACGAGCCTTAACAAAGCTAAATGTACCGTGCAACAACTGACGGGTACGCTGCGTGGCATCGAACGCGACAAGATGGCCGACCCGCGAAAGCCGAATAGCTGCCCGATATTTGCACGCTTTCTACAACCGCCAAAAGCCGATGCGGTCGAGAGTGACAAGTGGAATGTTACCCCGAAGCAAGGGACTGTGTTTCTCGTTTGCACGAGTGCGGGCGAAGTCGGCGTCAACATTTCGGCGGACCATCTCGTTTGCGATCTTTCGCCGTTCGACAGCATGGCCCAACGTTTTGGCCGCGTGAATCGCTTCGGCAAATGCGAAGGCACGCGAATCGACATCGTCTCGCCAGCGGAGTTCGACGACGATGATTTTTCAGTACGCCGTGAGAAGACGCTCTCACTCTTGCATTCTCTGAATGGCAACGGCAGTCCGGCGGCACTGATCCGCCGTACGGGGTGAGCCAGGGCGACAACTTGCATTCTCTGAATGGCAACGGCAGTCCGGCGGCACTCGGCGAACTCGACCCCGTCGCACGGGTGTCTGCGTTCTCGCCGCCGCCGACGATTTTGCCGGTGACGGATATTCTCTTCGATGCGTGGGCACTCACGACGATTCGCGACAAGCTGCCGGGGCGACCACCCGTTGCGGAGTACCTGCACGGGGTCAGCGAGTGGGAGCCGCCACAAACGAAAGTCGCGTGGCGTGCGGAAGTGTCGGAACTCAATCGCGAGTTCGAAAACGAGCGCGAACGCAAGGCGTTTCAGAAACTCGCTGGCGAGATGCTCGAAGACTATCCCCTGAAGAACCACGAACTGTTAGGTGACCGAACGGATCGCGTTTTCAATGCGATCAAGAAGCTCGCGGCCGCGCCGGAAACACCCGTCTGGATTCTCGACGATGAAGATCGCGTCGAGGTAACGACGCTCGGCGAAGTGTGTGAAGGCGACAAAGACGACCTGAACTACAAGACGATTGTGCTGCCACCGCAAGCGGGCGGGCTGGAAAAGGGACTGCTCGACGGAAGTTCAAAATACGATAAGGACCGCAAAGATTACGACGTGGCCGACGAGTGGTTTGACAAGAATGGAGATCAACTTCGGCTGCGAAAATGGGATGACAAGACGAAACCCGAGAAGATGAAGTCAGTACGGGAAGTTAAAATCGGCGTGACCGGCGATGAGGAAGTGCCAACGAAAATCTGGTACTGGTTCGTGCGGCCCGCGTTTGCCGATGCTGACGCGAAAGCGATATACACGTGTAAACTTCAAACGCACCTCGACGATGCGAAAGCCGCCGCCGAAGGTTTCGTGGCGAAGTTGAGGTTCGATGAAACACTGAGCAGTGCCGTTGTGCTCGCGGCGATGTACCACGATCTCGGTAAGGATCGCCTGCGTTGGCAACGTGGCATCGGTAACACGGAATATCCCGTCAAGACGTTGGCCAAATCGGGCAACACCCGCGGCGTCACGGAACGATCCTCGTACCGCCACGAATTCGGTTCGCTGCTCGATGTGACAAAGTGCGATGACTTCAAAAAACTCGCTCCCGACCTGCAAGAACTGGTGTTGCATCTGATTGCGGCCCACCACGGTCGCGGTCGGCCGCATTTCCCGACGGAAGAATGCTTCGACGACAATCACCCCCATGACATGGCCCTGTCACTGGCGAACGAAGTGCCGAGGCGGTTCGCCAGATTGCAACGGAAGTATGGCCGTTGGGGCTTGGCGTACCTCGAATCCCTCGTTCGTGCATCGGACATTCTCGCCTCCAAAAAAGCGGAAGGAAGTGACGTATGATCCGCGTCGCCGTCGACCCCACCAACCCCGGCCAGTTCTTTGCCTGTTGCGGCCTACTGGAACTCGCCGACCGCC
>JAYSYI010000380.1:0-4543 GCA_043727665.1 Limnoglobus sp.
CATTCCTCGTTGTGGCGCTGACGGCACCGTTGCGTGCGGCGGACGTGCCGACGCAGGATCAACTGCACTTTTTCGAGAAGAAGATTCGCCCCGTTCTCATCGAGCAATGCTACAAGTGCCATGCCGCCGATGCGGAGAAGATTCGTGGCGGGTTGACGCTCGATACGCGGGACGGCTTACGACTGGGCGGCGATGGCGGTGCGGCGATCGTACCGGGGCAAGCGACGAAAAGCTTGCTGATTGACGCACTTAAAACCAAAGACGAAGATCGCCAGATGCCGCCGAAGAAGCGGTTGCCCGAAGCGGTGATTGCGGACTTCGAGACGTGGGTGAACATGGGCGCACCCGACCCGCGCGACGGACCGGCGAAGGGGGCCAAAGTCGAGATCGACATCGAAAAAGGACGGCAATTCTGGGCGTATCAACTTCCGAAAGCTACGCCGTTGCCAGCGGTTCGCGATGCGGCTTGGCCAAAAGCAGACCTCGACCGCTACGTGCTTGCGACACTCGAAGCCAAGCAATTAAAGCCCGTGAAAGCGGCCGACACGGCAACGCTGGTTCGCCGCGTGTATCTGGACCTGATCGGATTGCCACCGACGCCGGAACAAGCGTCGGCGTACACGAACGACAAGTCGCCGAAAGCGCTGGAAACGCTCGTCGATAGTCTCTTGGCGTCGCCGCACTACGGCGAACGCTGGGGCCGTCACTGGCTCGATGTGGCCCGCTACGCCGAGAGTTCCGGCAAGACTGTGAACTTCAATTTTCCGCACGCTTGGCGCTACCGCGACTACGTGATTGCCGCGTTCAATTCCGATGTGCCATTCGACCGCTTCGCGAAGGAGCAACTCGCGGGCGATCTGCTTCCCGCACCGGACGATGCCGCCAAAGCGAGGCAAAGTATCGCCACCGGTTTCCTCGCGATTGGCACGAAATCGCTGAACGAGCGGAATCGTCTCCAGTACGAGATGGATGTCGTCGATGAGCAAATCGACGCATTCAGCCTCGCGTTTCTCGGCACGACAGCGGCTTGCGCGCGATGCCACGATCACAAGTTTGACCCGATCCCAATGAAAGACTATTACGCGCTCGCCGGGATTTTCCGCAGTACCGAGACTTGCTACGGCACCGTGCGATTCGTGCAGGCGAACCACCCCTCACCGCTAATGACCCTGCCTGTCGGCTCCGCACCCAACGTACTCGAAACGCTCGCGAAAGACGACCGGGCGAGCATCGAAAAGCAGATTGCCGACACACAGGAAACGGTGCGCAAACAGACCGATCCGATTCGCAACATCTTCTCTCTGGCGACAATTGCGCTCAATCGTGCGAAGCTCGACCAGTACGAAAAAGATGGTACGCCGAAGGTGCTGGCGATGGGCACGCGGGAGCGTTTCCGTGCGAACGACAGCCCGATTTACATTCGCGGCGAAGTGCAAAAACCCGGCGCGATCGTACCGCGTGGCGTATTGCAAGTCGTGAACGCGAAAGCCCCGAGCGTGCGAAAAGGCAGCGGACGGCTCGAACTCGCCGAGTGGGTCGCATCGGCCGACAACCCGCTGACCGCACGGGTCTACGTCAACCGCGTCTGGCTGCACCTGTTCGGTCGCGGCCTTGTGAATACGCCCGATAATTTCGGCACTACGGGCACTGCACCGAGCCACCCAGAACTGCTCGATTTCCTGGCGATTCGCTTCATGAAAGACGGCTGGAGCACGAAGAAACTCGTGAAGACCATCGTGCTTTCGCAGACTTACCAACTGGCATCGAGCTACGACGCAAAGAACCACGAAGCCGACCCGGACAATGTGTTCCACTGGCGAATGTCACCCGCTCGCCTTGATGCGGAAGTGATTCGCGACAGCATTCTGGCGGTCAGCGGGAAACTGACGGTGCTGCCACCCGTCGGCAGCGCGGTGGCGAAGGCGGGCGAAGGCCCATCGCTGCGACCGGCGCTCGGAATGAGCTTGCGTTCGGACCCGAACGACACGCATCGCTCGGTCTACCTCATGGTCATTCGCGACAATCTGCCGGAAGCCCTTTCGCTATTCGACGCCGCCGATTCCAGTGTCGTCGTCGGCGAACGAGCTAACACCAACGTGCCCGGTCAGGCACTATTCCTGATGAACAACCCGTTCGTGATCCGCCAGTCCGAAATCACCGCCGAAAAGCTACTCGCAGGCGCAAAAACCGACCGCGACGCCATCGAACGCTCCTATCGCCTGTTCTTCGGCCGCGCACCCACCGACGACGAATTGACCAACGCGGAGTCGTTCCTCAGCAAATACAAAGTCGGCAAAAAGGCGAAGAAGGATGTGTGGTCCGCATACTGTCAGGCGATGTACGGAAGTGCCGAATTTCTCATGAAACGTTGATACTATTTTCGCCAACATACTTACCGAGTGAACGCGATGTTTACGAACGATTATTCCATTCCCTCCCGCAGAACGATGCTCCGAACTACCGCATCCGGCTTCGGCATGCTCGCGTTCTCTGCCCTCGCTGCGAAGGAAGCGAAGCCGCTGGCTCCGAAGGCTTCGCATTTTCCGGCGAAGGCGAAGCACGTCATTTTCCTGTGCATGGACGGTGGCCCGTCGCACGTGGATACGTTCGACTACAAGCCGAAGTTGCTTGCCGACGATGGCAAGAGCTACAGCAAGGCTCGTGGCTTCGGCGGGAAACTCCTCGGCTCGCCGTGGGCATTCAAAAAGCACGGCCAGAGCGGCATGATGATCTCGGAACTCTTCCCCGAACTCGCGAGCCACGCGGACGAACTTTGCCTGCTGAACGGCGTGCATACGGATGTGCCGAACCACCCGCAGGCGTTCCTGCAAATGCATTGCGGCCTGTCGCAGTTCCCGCGACCCAGCATCGGCGCGTGGGTGCTTTACGGCCTCGGCTCGCAGAACGAAAACCTGCCAGGGTTCGTCACCATCGCGCCCCCGCAAAACAACGGTGGCCCCGCCAACTACGGCGCGAGTTTCCTGCCTGCGATCTACCAGGGAACCAAAATCGGCGGCGGTGGCGGGGGTCGGTTTGGCGGCGATTCGCAAGCGGTGAGCAACATCAAAAACCCGAAACAAACGACCGCCGAGCAACGCACGCAACTGGACTTCTTACAGACGCTCAATCGCACGGCGGCCGATGCGACGGGCGAGAATGCCGCCGTCGAAGGCTTGATCGAAAGCTACGAACTCGCGTTCCGGATGCAGGCGGAGTTGCCGAAAGTCATCGATTTGACCAAGGAAACGAAGGAAACGCTGTCGAAGTACGGCATCGGCGGCAATGCAGGTGGCGGGCCGCGTGGCGGTGGCACCGATATCTTCGGCAAGCAGTGCCTCATGGCGCGCAAACTCATCGAGGCGGGCGTGCGCTTCGTTGAGATCACCAAGAGCGGGTGGGACCAGCACCGCAACCTCAAGGACGACCTTGCGAACAACTGCCAGTCGATCGACAAACCGATTGCCGCACTGCTCGCGGATTTGAAACAACGTGGCCTGCTGAAGGATACGCTCGTGATCTGGGGCGGCGAGTTCGGCCGTACGCCGTACGCGCAAGGCACCGATGGCCGCGACCACAACAACAAGGGATTTTCGATGTGGCTGGCGGGCGGTGGCGTGAAAGGCGGCCTCACGTACGGCAAGACCGACGACTACGGCCACGAAGCCATCGAAGGCAAAGTCCACGTCCACGATTGGCACGCGACCGTACTGCATTTGCTGGGTTTGGATCACGAGAAACTCACGTTCCGCCAAGCGGGCCGCGAGATGCGTTTGACCGACGTGAAGGGTTATGTTATGAAGGAAGTGCTCGCGTAAAATCGACGTAAGTCCGAATTGTGCAGTTACCAAAACCGGTTTTTGGGGTGTTTTTCCGGTTTGGGACTGCCAAAATGGCACTTTTTGATCGCAAATTTCCGATTCGCTTGTGGGCGATTTGTGGTATCATGAACTGATTTCCTGAGTTACGACGAAAGACATCGTTTCGTAATTGGATGCGAGTGCCAATAGCTACGCCCCGTTTCGTACGACCTAAGGGGTACCTATGCCATACCTAAGGGGTATCTATGCCATACCTAAGGGGTACCTACGGGGTACCTTCGCACCATTTCGAGGTACCTTCGGAGGGTTTCGCGAGTTTGACTTACGTCAAATCGCCTAGAACTTTTTGACTTTATGAAATCGTGTGGGCACGGGTTTTTATTCGCTGCGGAACGGTTTCGGATTCGTAGACATATCATTCGTCGTAGACACCCAATGAGGACGGATTCGCGATGTTTCTCGGTTACAACACGAATGGGTTTGCGCATCATCGGCTGACCGATGCGGTGGATATCCTTGCGGAGATGGGATATCCTGGCATCGGTTTGACGATTGATGTGCATCATCTCAATGTGTTTGCCGACACTTACGAGTGGGAGTTGGCGCAATTTGCCGCGCAAACGGGACGGCACGAGTTGCGGACAGCCATCGAAACCGGATCGCGATTTCTGTTGAACTCTCAGGTCAAACACCAACCGACGTTGTTGTCGGCGGACCCCGGCGAG
>JAYSYI010000381.1:0-4534 GCA_043727665.1 Limnoglobus sp.
AAGGCGTTCACGTTCGATACCGCCAACGGTCGCCCGATCGGCGAGCCGATCGATTGGTCGCCCGAAAAACCCAAAATCTTCGCGGACGAGCGGCCGCTCTCCGGACCACCGGCCGGTTGGACAATCGGGAACGATCCGACGTTCGACAAGGACGGAGCATTAGTCGCACCGACATCGATCAATCCATTGGAAATACCCGGCGACGATGTAGCGTGTGGCGGGCCGATGGCGCGGGTCATCAGCCGCGATGGCAAGCGGGCGATCAGCGCGGGCTGTAATGGGCAAGTTGTGGTGTGGGATTACCCTGCCCGGAAAGTCATCGGCAAGCCACTCGCCACCTTCGGCCGGTTATTTGTCAGAGATCCGGGGCTGGCGATCTCCGCAGATGGTCGACTTGCCGCAATCGCGATTATGGAGCCGGTTTCTAACGGCAACAGTTTGAGCCTGACCGTTTACGACCTCGACACTCGCAAAGTCGTACTCGGCCCGCTAAAAATCGGCATCCTCGGCGTCGGACTCGTCGAAGCGCTGGCATTCCGCCCCGATGGCTTATCGCTCGCAATCTCGTTCAACCGGCGGGGAGACGTCCCCAAGACATCGACCGAAGTGCAATTGTGGGCCATCCCGGCGAAGAAATGAAAATTCAATCGCCTTCCAGGCCGACTGGCATGACACTGTGGATGTCGCCGCGCTGGTAACGTTCGAGCAGGCGTTTGTAGTAAGCGCTGCGGTGGTCGAGCGTGGCGATTGGCTGCAACAGCCGCACGGCGGCATCGCGTTCGCCCCTGCGGAAATGCACCTCAGCAAGCGTTTCGGTGTAGTTTCGCACATCGGGTTCGAGCGCGACGGCCTTCTTGGCGTAGACGAGTGCGGTATCGAGTTCGCGCTGGCAACCGGCAGCGGCGAGTGCGGCCGAGTGATACGCCCAGGCGCTTTCGGGATAATCGGCGATCACTTTGCGGTATGCGGCCCACACGGACCGGAACAGGCTTTCGGCTTCGTCTTTCTTGCCGTTGTGCTCGAACTCCGGGACGATTGCGGTGAGGAATTCGACGTGCCCCGGCATCACGGTGAGAACCACTTTCGCCTCGCGAAATGCCTCGTTGCGCTGCCCCTTACATAGCAATTCGCGGGCACGCAGCCCCTTCGTACTCATTGGCACCGAGACGTACCCCGCGCCTTCGACATACGACATGCCAGGCGTTTTCATCATGAAATACAGGTTGCGTTCGGTGGCAACAACCGCACGGTCGTAGTCGTTCAAAATCGTCGACGATCGCACGAATTGCCCCCAGACATTCCCACGCATTCGCTCCCAGTACCAGATCGACATGCGGGTGACATCGCGTTCGCGTCTGAGGTCGGCACGTGGGCCGCGCATCGCCAGGAAGTCGAGGAAGCGGCCACGCATTTGCGCGTTTCCAAGCGGCACCCAGTGCGAATGCATCACGCGGCGATTTCCCTCGGTTTTGTCGCCAGCCGCCAGTAATGCCCGTCCCGATTGGTACAGCAAGATCGGGTTGTCCGGGAAGCGCACCCAGCCGTCGTAGTACGCCTGAGCCGCGTCTTTATGGCGACCGCGTTCCATCAGGAAATCGCCGAAATCGAGGTGCGTGCGAAAGCGTTCGTCGGTGTCGAAAACCCACGTGCGCGGGCCGTTGTACGATGTGCGTGCGTCTTTGTCTTCGGAAGTGACTGTGGCGCGATAGTGGCCCTCGGCGTCGTCGAATCGGCCATCCAAGCGGGCGAGTGCAGCGAGCGATTGCTCGGCCAAGATCTTTTCGCCAATAGCTTCTTCGGTGTCGCGCCAAACTGCGACTTTGGTTGCCATTTCTTTGCGTTGTGCCGGCGTGGCCTTACCGGCAAGAATCGTGCGAATTTGCCGCATCACCTTACCCGGATCGTGGCCCTTCAGTTCGACGGGACGGTTTGCTTTCCACATGCCGTTCGCGGCCGGGGCGTCATCTTCGAAGATCATCTCGAACGGGTCGGGCTTCGCGTAGAAATCGTTCCCTTCCGCAGCAAAATCGGCAAGAAACTGCCCCGCATGTTCGGCGGCCAGGTCGAGGCGACCCGCCCGCACTTCAGCGCGAATCAGTTCGCGAACGGCGTAGGAATCGCTCTTAGTGATTTCGGCGGCGACGGTGTTGAACGTCTGAATCGATTCGTCTTTCCGCCCGAGTTGCAAGAGATATCGCGCTCGCCGCATATTGTAAAACAGGCGTTGCCGTACGACCGTCGGGTCGGTGTCGAGCGTCTTCGCCGTGGCACCCCGCCCAACCAAATCGAGCACGCCCGCAAACTCCATTCGCGTGGCCAGGCAATCCGCCATCAGGTTCGGCACCACGTTTTTGGACTTCCACACTTCGATACCATCGAGCGATTGCTCGTTCATCAGAAGCGCCATCCCGGCGAGTGCCGCATCGGCATCGACGTCTTTCGCTTCGGCGATCAACTCCGCCACCTTCGCCTTGTCACCCGCTTTCCGATGGATGAACAAACTCACGCCAAGCCGGTTGACTCCGGGTCGTGCGTCGACTTCTACCTTCGCTAATTCGGCCCACATCCCCGCATCTTCGCGAATGCACGATGCCATGAGCGCGCTGGTGGCATTGGCGGGCAACGCATCGAGCAACCGAATCGCCTCGGGGCCGCGGCCAGCGATGTGGTACGCCATCGCAAGTGCCATCGTCGCGGATTGCCCGCGCATTCCTTCGACTTTCCGCAGCAATTCCAGCTTCGCGATCACCACTTTCGCTTTGTCGCGTAGCTGCATGAAACTCGTGTAATCGAGCCAGGCCGGAGCGAGCGGCCCGTGCAGCCCGAGTTCGAGGATTTTCTCCGCGCGTTCGAATTGCCCCTGCACGATCAGCACCGGAACGCGCTGTCGAGACTCGCGCAGGAGGTTGCCAAAAATCGCGAGGCGATTGTCGTTCGGGAAGTCGCGGGCGAGGATTTTGGACAACGTCTCAATGCCCGGCCCGCCAAGAGAAAGCAGTTCGTCGGTGGCGGCCGTTTGTTGTGCCACTTCGCCCGAACGGAACTCGCGGATCTGCTTCAGGACATCGGCAGGCGTATCGGGGTAAATGCCCCAATTGAACTTCGTCAAAATCTCGCTCGCACGCTCGGCGACTTCGAGATCGTCACTCTTTGCGGCCTCTTCGAGTGCCGCACGTGCCGGCTCGCCGAGTTTCCAGAGTTCTTTCGTGGCCGCATCGCGAACGGCAAAGATCGGGCTACCCAAATCTTGCGCGTACTGTGTCGGTGTGCGCGGCCCCTCGGCCAACACCAGATACGTGCCAAACGCAACGGCAACGAGTATCGAAAGGGCAATTCGCTTCACAACCCGCCTCCGGGAACGATGCGCGGAATGGATGTCCCCATCATAGTCTGCGACGGGATAATCACCCCGAAAGCATCCTCATAATTGACGTAAGTCCGAATTGCGGAGGCTCAAAACCCGTTTTTCGGGTGTTTGTTGGTCTCAAAATACCATTTTTCGATCGCAAATCACTGATCTGTTCAGAGAGTTTTTGCCGTATCCTGCATTTCTGTCGAGGTTTGCGTCGAGTACCATTCGTTTGGTACTCGACGTAAGTACCGACCGTTTCGCGACCAAAAACTGACCGAACGCGCCTTTTTCATGTCAACATGCGACATTTCTATGTCATTTTGCGACAATCTTGCGTCACTTTATGCACGACACGAATTCCGACTTACGTCAAATCACCTAAAATTTTTTGACTGTGCGATTTCGTATGGGTGTGCGGCAAAAGCAACACTTTCTGTAAATGCGTTTGACGTTTTCCGGGGCGAGTGAATAACATCTCGCTCATTCCACCAATCGGTTCTGCAAACCACAGGAGTCCGCTCATTTCGTAGACCTGCCTCTCCCCGTTTGCAGCCTTTATCGTAAAACCGCGATATGTCGTTAACATCGTTGCCGAACCTGCTTTCGCTCTCGCGCATCCCCTTGGGGATCGTGCTATTCGTGTGTATGAACTACGAACTGTGGCTCGCTGGCCTCGGCGTGTTCCTCGTGGCGACGCTCACCGATTGGCTCGATGGCTGGCTCGCGCGGCGCTGGAATCAAATCTCGCTCGTCGGCCGGAATCTGGACCCACTCACCGATAAATTC
Source organism: Limnoglobus sp. (assembly GCA_043727665.1). Lineage (GTDB taxonomy): Bacteria > Planctomycetota > Planctomycetia > Gemmatales > Gemmataceae > Limnoglobus. The sequence goes on from JAYSYI010000381.1 coordinate 4,139, forward strand.
CTGATTTGCGGCGCGTTCATTTACTTCATACCGATCTTGTCCGCAGGCATTCTCCCGTGGATGGTGACAGTCATCGTCGGTCGAGAAATCCTCATCACGGGGCTACGCGGCATCGTCGAAGCCACGGGCAAAACCTTCGCGGCCGACCGTTGGGGCAAGATCAAAACTGGGCTACAATGCGCAGTGATTATTGGCGCACTTCTGCAACTTTGGCTAAAGCAATTTCGGTTCGTCCCCGAGACGTGGCCAACGTTCGACATGATACAGCTAATTTTACTGTACGCGATGTTGCTCGCCACCATTGGCAGCGGGTTGCAGTATGTGGCCAAGGCCGCGAAGTTGCTGGCGTGATTGTGAAACTTTCCCACCGGAGTTGCGGCGAACATGGCAAAAATG
>JAYSYI010000382.1:0-4534 GCA_043727665.1 Limnoglobus sp.
CACTCGATGAGCTTACGAACGCGAAAGAGGTCGTGCCGTTAATGGCCGCGTTTGGCAGTGTCACGCAGCCCACGGTCTTCAAAGCGAAGTCCGAAGAGAACCAACTCCTCTGCCAAGCGGGCGAGCAAGTTTTTAGCGAACTGCACCCCGATTCGATTAGCCGCATTGACTTCTTCGTTGGCCTCGCCGAGAGTGCGGAACGACGGCGAAAAGCCGGACAGTCGCCGATGGATAAACCCGAGGAACTCGTGGCGATGGCGGTCAGCGGTTGGCTGATGGGCAAGAACGGCGCAGAGAAAACCGTCGCCACCGCAACCCGCTTCTGGCAGTGGCGCGAACTGCTGCTGAGTTACCAAAACGAAGACATTCTCAACAGCCGTCGCGCACTTTTTGCCAAGATGCAGAAACTGAGCAAACCCGTTACGCCCGATGTCCTCGCGCAGCTAATTTCCGCATTGCCCCCGCCAAAACCGGAGAATCTCTCCGCGCCATCGGGCACGCTCGTGCCACCGAGCCGACTCGTTGCGAACGGCGTGTATCGCCGCACGACGGGCGCGATCCCCGAGACTTCCAGCGGCGTCGAGTACATGATTCGACTGCCTGCGGAGTACCACCACGGGCGGGCGTATCCGGTGCTGATTGCGATGTCGCACCACACGACGCCCGCCGAGCAACTCGTGAGCATGTTGGCCGCCGATGCCGACCGCAATGGATACATCATTGCTGCACCCGTCTGGGCGAACAGCTTCGACAAGCCATACGATTGGGTGGGCGATCAGCACTACCGCGTGACTGCCACTTTGCGCAGTTTGTTACGCCATTACCGCGTCGATAATAACCGCGTATTCCTATTCGGTTTCGGCGAAGGCGCGAACTTCGCAATGGATGTCGGGGCGTCGCATCCGGACTTGTTCGCGGGTGTCTGTGCGATGGGGCCGAACCCGAAAATGCAGGGCATGTTCATCGACTATTGGCGGAACTGCCAGAAGCTACCGATTTACATTTCGATCGGTGCGATCGCGGGCAATTCGTTCGAGAACGTGCGTCGATTGTTCGAGTTTTGTATGCCTCAAGGTTTCCCTGCCATCGCGACCGTCTACCGCGGTCGTGGCCTCGAATGGTTTGCGGGGGAAGTGCCGATCATGTTCGACTGGATGAGCCGCAAGGAGCGTGTTCGTGGCACCGCCAGCCTCCGTTTGAACAACTTCAAAATGGAAGCCTGGCAGACGATGCGGCACAAGGACGATCGCTTCTACTGGGTCGGCACCGACTCGATCGCCAAAGGTAATTTGCTCGAAAACAACGGGGGCAAGAGTTTCGTTCCCGCTGAAATCGAAGCGAATATCTTGCAAGGAAACTCGATCCGAATCCGAACACGCGGCCTCAAGAACGTCACGATCTGGCTCGAACGTGACATGATCGACTGGACGAAACCAGTGATCGTCAACATTAACAGCCAGCAACCCAACGGCTACAAACCGAAAATCATCGTACCCGATATGGAACTGATGCTCGAACAACTCCATCAACACGGCGACCGCGGAATGCTGTTCCTGAACAAGCTCGAATTCCCTGCCATCCCGTAAACCTGGCCACAAACGAGGTCTACCCCTCAAGCGTGATGCGACCTAGACTATCCACGGTTAGTTCATCAGGATGATGTGGCCGTTCGCTTCCGGGGGTAGTCCGATGTCTCGATTCGATTTGCGGGTTCTCGAAACTGCTCAGAAAGTCCCTGGCAAGTCGCGGCATAAGACCCGCGAAGTCAAAGTCGGCGAACTCGTCATCGGTGGCACCAACCCGATCTGGGTGCAATCGATGACGACGACCGATACCTTCGATGTCGAAGGCACGATCAAGCAGATTCATGCCCTCGAAGAAGCGGGCTGCGAACTCGTCCGCGTCACGGTGCCCAAGCCCGAAGACGCGGGGGCACTCAGTGCGATTCGCGATAAAATCTCGATCCCGCTCATCTGCGATATTCACTTCGATTACAAAATGGCACTCGCGGCACTCGATCACCCGATCGACAAAATCCGCATCAATCCCGGTAACATCGGCGGTTACGATCGTTTCCGACAAGTCGTTCGCAAAGCGAAAGACAAAGGCATCCCGATGCGCATCGGCGTCAACGCCGGTTCGCTCGAACGGGAACTCGTCGAGAAGTACGAATTCCCCTGCCCGCCTGCGATCGTCGAAAGTGCGCTGCGTTCGATCGAAGTCGCCGAGAGCGAAGGCTACCACGATATTATCGTGTCGCTGAAGTCTTCCGATGTGCTGGTGGCGGTCGAAGCGTATCGGCTGTTCGCGCAACTTTGCGATTACCCGACGCACATCGGCATCACCGAAGCGGGCAAAGCCCCGTACGCCGTCACGAAGTCTTCGGCGGGCCTTTCCCCGATCTTGCTCGATGGCATCGGCGACACGATCCGTATCTCGTTGCTTGGCGACCCGATCCCGGAGATTTTGGCCGCGTTCGACATTTTGCAAGCCACCCAACGCCGGGTGCGTCGCCCGGAGATCATCGCTTGCCCCACGTGCGGGCGGCTCGCGATCGACCTCGAAAAGATCATTGCCGAACTCGAACAGCGTTTGCAGGGCCGCCGCTTACCCGTGAAAATCAGCGTCCTCGGTTGCGTCGTAAATGGCCCTGGCGAGGCGCGCGAAGCGGATATTGGCATCGCGGCGGGCAACGGCAAAGGCATGATCTTCCGTAACGGCGAGATTGTTCGCCGCGTCGATGAAAAAGACATCGTCGACGCATTGATGGAAGAAGTCGCCGACTGGGAAAAAACCAACGCACACCGTCTGCCCAAGACGAAAGATGCCGAGGGCATCGGTCGTCGTAAATTACCGGTCATTTCCGCGTAATGCATCGTTTCCGCACCTCAGTTTTGGAGAACCTCATGATGCGTTGGACCCTGTCCCTGCTGGCGTTGCTGTCGGTTATTACCTCAGGAAATGCCGCCGATAAGGAGAATGCGTTGTACGAAATGCGTGTCTATTACGCCGCAAAGGGGAAACTCGACGCGCTGAACGCCCGGTTCCGCGACCATACGCTGAAGTTGTTCGAGAAGCACGGCATCACGAACGTCGGCTACTGGGTTCCCCTCGAAAACCCGGATGAGCGACTCATTTACGTCATCTCGCACAAAGACAAAGCCGCCGCCGACCAATCGTGGAAAGAGTTCATCGCCGATCCGGTCTGGAAGAAGGCCCACGCCGAGTCCGAGAAGGACGGCAAGCTCGTCGACAAAATCGAGCGATTCTGGATGTCGGCCACCGATTACTCGCACGCCACGAAAAGCGAAAAGACCGATGGCAAAGGCGTGTACGAACTGCGGATGTACATCGCGACGCCGAACAATCTCGAACACCTCAACGCTCGCTTCCGCGATCACACCGTGAAGTTATTTGAGAAGCACGGCATGTCCAACGTCGCGTACTGGAACCTCGCGGCCGCCGATAAAGCGACTTGCGGCCAAGTCATCAAGTCGATGTCGCCCGCCGGTACGCCTGCTGTGGATGTCGATGAGAAATCGCCCGCAACACCGCTGGCACTAATTTACTTCCTGCATCACGATAGCACCGATGCCGCAAAGAAATCGTTCGACTCCTTCCGAATGGATGCCGATTGGGTGAAAGCCCGCGATGCGTCCGAGAAGAAAGCAGGCGGTTCGCTCACCGCGAAAGACGGCGTCAAATCGTTGATGATGAAGGCCACGGATTACTCGCCACTGAAGTAGTGGGTGCCAATTTGTGAGTTTGCGACTGCGGATGCCGGGTGGCCGAGTGCCCGGTACAGTCGGAACTGTGCCCGGTTGTAATCGCCAATTGTTACGGCGTAATCGGTGTTGGCCTGTGCTAAGGCCTGCACGGCCGCGATCACTTCCAGTGGCCGAACCACGAGCGTCAGAAATTCCCCGACGCGGCGGGTTTGGCCCATCCCGGCAATTGCTTTGGACACGAGTTCGACCGATTCTTGCACCGCCGGTTCCGCTTCGCGCAATCGCTCGGATGCCGATTTCCATTGCGCGAACGCCGTTGCGACTTCAGCCGCGATGCGATCCTGCGTGCGGAACAATTCGAGCGTGGCCATCTGGTTTTCGACTTTACGCTCGCCAACGCGGACGCGGTTGCCTAACCCCAGTGCTGAAAATTCCCACAGCAATTGCACGTCGAGATCGAATCGCGTACCGAAGTTTCCCATGCGATCATTCGGCCCGCCCCCGAAGCCACCGAACGCGATCGAACCGCTCGGATTCGTCGAGGTGCTACGCAGTGCCAAACTCGGCATCAGGGGACGGAGTTTTTCCTGCTTCAATCGGGCGAGTGTGGCGAGAATCAGCGCCTGATGCCCACTGAGTTCGGGGCGGTTCGTGAGTGCAATCGGGATCAATTGATCGAGCGTTTGGCCTTCGCCGATCATCGTGACGGACAGGAACGGCGGCTCGGTCGGTTCGATGATCGTCGTGGCATCGAGCCGGAGTAGCCGCCCGAGTTCCGCGCTGCCGACCCGCCAGCGTTCGCGAGC
>JAYSYI010000383.1:0-13660 GCA_043727665.1 Limnoglobus sp.
CCGCGTGCGGTCGGTTCGAGTTCGGCGATAATCTCCATCGCCCGCACTTTCGGCGCGCCGGTCACGCTGCCACCGGGGAAGGTCGCGCGGATCAAATCCATCGGCGTCAGCCCCGCACGCAGTTGGCCGCGAACTTCGGATACGAGATGATGCACGTAGTTGTACGTCTCGACTTCGCAGAGTTTCGGCACGACCACGCTGCCAAACTCGCAGACCCGTCCGAGGTCGTTTCGCAACAGGTCGACGATCATCACATTTTCCGCACGATCTTTCGGATTCGTCGTCAGGTCGTGTAACAGCACCGCATCGTCTTGCGGGGTTTTCCCGCGCGGGCGCGTACCTTTGATTGGCCGCGTCACGACTTCGCCGGAAGGCGAAATTTGCAAAAACCGTTCCGGCGATGCACTGACAACCTGATACTCGCCGAGGTCGAAGTAACACGCAAACGGTGCGGGCGACGCACGCCGCAGCCGGCCATACAGTTCGAGCGGATGTTCGGTCAGCGGCGCGAGCAACCGCTGCGAAATGTTCACCTGAAATATGTCTCCCGCATGAACGTACTCGATCGAACGCTGCACCGCACGCAGGTATTGTTCGCGCGAAAAGTTCGACGTGACGCCGGGGTATTTCGCGAGCGTGTATTGCGTGGCGAGCCGTTCGACCGGCGTGTGTGCGAGCTTCGGCATTACGCGAGAAAGCCCCCGCGATTGCCACAGGTCACGCACCTGTTCAAGACGCTTGGCGGCGCGGTTCGCACACATTTGCCCATCGCGGAAACCGGTGGATAGGATCCAGCACCGCTGTTGCTTATGATCGAACGCGATCACCCAATCGTTGATGCCAAACGACCAATCGGGTTGCGGAAATTCCGTCAGTTGCGGCGGTGGCACCGTCTCGAACTCACGGCCCATACCGTAGCCGATCACGCCCACCGCCCCACCCTGAAACGGCGGCAGATCGGGCCGGTTCGTACGTGCATTGCCAACTGCAAAACCATCAAGGCACGACGTGCGATTGTCGTTGGCGTGCCGCTGTTCGAACTGCACCGGGTCGGCGGTCACGTACGAAAACTGCCCGCGTTCGGGGTGGCGGTCCGAACTGTCCAGAAACACCATGTGCGGCAGGTGGGCAAACGCCCGTGCCACGTCCCAAGCGTCCGGGCACGGTACCAATTCTTCAACAATCGCGCTCATATACGCATTCTAGTCATGGCGGCGACGCAGTCAGCAATACGTGACAACGGACCGATGGAACAAACATGTCGAAGCTCCCATACCCAAAAAACCGGTTTTCGAGCCTCTGCAATTGTGACTTGCGTCGATCGCGATCGTCAAAAAGTGGCACCGCTTACCCAAAACTGCCACGAGAGGGCTGACAGTTGCATACATTACCTGGATGCCTTCACTGCCAAACGATACTGAACTCTGGACCGAACGCGTACGCGATTCCATGTCGCGCTACGATGAAGCCCTTCTCCGCACGGTTGCGGGGCGACTCTTTAAGCCGCGCATCGGTCAGCCGCTCGAAGAGCTTTCCGAAAAATCGGCGGAGACGCAATCGAACCCGCCCGTCATCGACCGGCGCATCCGCGACCTGCCCGAAGCCGCCCGAACCTTGCTAGTTCATATTGGCCTCAGCCACCAACTCCGTTGGAAGGTCGCGCACCTGATTTTGTTGTCGGCATCGGCCGGCCACCCCGACGGCTTCAACCCCGTTCACACGTTGCTCGAATCGGGAATTCTGTTCCCCGATACGAAAGAACCGACGGTCGTCAGTAACTTCGGCGAATGGCTCGGAGTTGCCGGAACGCTGACGGCGCAGGTGTTCGTCCACCCGATCGTGGCCACCCGTGCCCGTGGGTTCATCACACGCGGAGCGGCTGTGCCTGTTAGCGCCGATAGTGCCACGGTGAGGACGACGGTTGCCGATGGCCTCGAATGGCCGCTGCGATTTGCCGCGATCTGGCAGCAAGTCCGCGCGCTACCCGTGCGCATGACGCAATCGTCGGCGCTCTTCAAACGCGACCAGACACGGTTGCAAGGCGATCCATCCTTAAACGCGCCGTTCGCCGATCTGGCGACGCCCGTGATCGATGCGGGGTTGCTCGGTTTCGAGTGGGCGACGGCGCTAGGCTTGTTCGAACAACGCGATATCGAACGCTTCGCGGCCCCATTCCCGGCAAGTTGGTCGGTCGGAATCTGGCCCGCGCTCGTCGAAGTTTATGCGGCGTTTTTCGGCGTCGAATCGTGGGATCCGCTCGTCGGGCACCGCATTATCGAGAACGGCGTCTCCGCCACGCCGACGGCGGCGCTGATCGCATTCGGAATGCTCGCCGAAAGCCCCGCGAACAAGTGGATTGCACCACGGGACATTGCCAACAAACTCTGGGAACACCACCCGACGTGGCAAGGCGCACTCACGAAAGAATCGCAGAAGGCCCAAGGCAGTAGCTGGGTCGAGGCACTGCTGCTCAGCGTGGCGTACCCGCTGCACATCGTCGAAACTCGCAACGTCGACGGCTTTTCCTTCCGCCTCACCGACTTCGGCTGGCACCTCCTTTGCGGCCAACCCGAACCGGCGACGCCATCGAGTTTTCAGCAAACGCTCGTCGTGCAGCCGAACGCCGAAGTGCTCGCGTATCGCCAGGGGTTGACGCTCGCCTTGATTGCGAAACTCTCCGGTTTTGCCGCATGGAAGTTGATCGGTGCCGCCTGTACGCTCGAACTGACCGCGGAGGAAACTTACCGAGGGCTGGAATCGGGATTAAGCCTCGCCGAGATGACGCAGACACTCGACCGGCACGGCGCGAAGCCAGTGCCCGCGAACGTCGCCGACTTACTCCGCCGTTGGGCCGATAAACGCGACCGCGTGACAATCTTCGCGTCCGCCACGCTCGTCGAATTCGGCTCCGCCGCCGATCTCGATACCGCGCTCAATAAGGGCATCATCGCGATTCGCCTGACGGACCGCATCGGGTTGACTGCCGACGGTAACGACCCCGACTTCAAGAGCCTTCGCCTGATCGGCAACCGCGATTACGACGCCAAGGCTATTCGCTGCGTCGTCGTTGCCAACGATGGCGTGACGCTGACAATCGATGCGGGACAATCGGACTTGCTGCTCGAAGCCGAAATCGTGCGGCTCGCGGAACCGGTGCTCGGCGACCAACCGGGGCTACGACGCTTCCGCGTCACGCCGGAGTCGTTGCGTCGCGGGGCGGCACAGGGCATGTCGGTCGAAGATTTCGATCGCTGGTTCCAAACCCGCACGGGGTTGCCGCTCCCCGCTGCCGGGCGATTATTCCTGCAAGGGGCGAGCCAACCGCCCGCGACGGTGCAGCAGTTACTCGTGTTGCAAGTCGCGGCGAGCGAGATCGCCGACGGTATCGAGCAATGGCCCGAGACGCGCAGGCTCACAATCGAACGACTCGGGCCGACATCGTTTGCGGTGTCGCCGACGTTCCTGAAACCACTCGAAGAGAAGCTGAAGTTGCTCGGGATTATCCTGGCAAGCGAGTCGACCAGTTCTGAGATAGTGACGTAAAGTCGGGGCGAGCAAGAATTTCCAGCACCTCAATCGCCGGCTTCCCATCGGTGTGAATGACACCGAGCCGGCCATAAGTATCGACCGCTTCCGTCTCCGCAAACCACGCATTCATTGTCGCGTTGGTACGCACGCGGAAGTAACTCATCGGTTCGACTTTCCGTAGCACGTCATTTTGAATCAGCACCCGCCCGAGTGGCGTTCGCCCTTCGACGATCTGTTCTCGCACGGTGGGTGACAGTAAATCCAGGTCCATCCTCACGATGCCGAACTGCACGACGCGACCGGTGTCGCTCAGCGTCAGCAGGATTTGCCGCGAATACTCGCTGCCGTCGAGCCGCGTCTGAAGCACTTTCACGTTCACGGGGTTCGCGTAAAATTGTTCGACCGTTACCGTCATATGGTGGGAATGCACGAGCAGCCCGCGATACGGTTCGGGCACCTGCTCTGGCGCGACCGTCGTCGCTTTCGGGATGTTTTTGACATCCGCGAATAGCCCGTACAACGCCTGAAAATCTGGGATCAATTCCACGGCGGCTCCGCCCGTTCGGAACAATTATCACCACGCCACACGATACCATACCGACCGAAATGCAATTGCTTTCAACTACCCGCAAGGGCACGTTGTGGGCGGGGTAAACCGAGCGGGACGTGGAACGTCGTGGTGATCGGTTCGGCAGGGAGTGCCATCTTCTCGAGAACCGTGTCGACGAGATAATACAGCAGTTCGCGAAATGCCACCGGTTCGACTTCATCCGCAATCGCTTCGCACTTCGCACGGAACTTATCGACGAGTTTATCGGCCTTTTGGAAGACGTTCGCACGGAAGTAAATCCCGCGAACGCGCTCGACGATCTCCTCGGCGGACTTGCCCGTTTCGCGTGCGGCCAGCCGGAGAATCTCGGCTTTCTCCGATGCGGTTGACGCATCGAGCGCCAGCGCGAACAGTAACGTCGGCCGCGAGGAAAGCACATCCTGCCCGCCGACGAGTTTATTATCTTCGTCGCCGGTCCAGTCTTTCAAGTCGTTCAAAATCTGGAACGCGACGCCGATGTTCCGCGAAAATTCGACGATCACCTTCTCGTACGGCTCCGCCGACCCCGCCAGTCGCACGCCGCTATACAGCGCCGCTTCGAATGCGGGCGATGTCTTGAGCGCGTATATCTTCAGCGTGTCCATCGGCGACAGCACCTTCTCGTTCGCATCGCGCCACAGCAGTTCGGCCCCCTGCCCTTCGGACAGTTTCATGTGCGCATCGGCGAGTTTGTCGAGAATGTCCGCTGCGATTTCGGCACCGAGAATTTTGCGGTCGCGGCTGACGAGCCGGTAGCCCATGCCGATGAGGTAATCGCCGAGGTTGATTGCCGTGCCAATGCCGTGGACTCGGTGGAGCGTTTCTTCGCCGTAGCGGTAGGCGTCGTCGTCTTCGATGTCGTCGTGAACGAGGCTCGCCTTGTGGAACGTCTCAATCGCGAGTGCGGCCCGCTTCACCGAATCGGAAATCTCCCAGCCAGAATCGGATTCGGTCGCTTTGCCGCCGGTGAGCGCATCGTAGGCCGCGAGCGTGATGAACGGCCGCGAACGCTTCCCGCCGCGTGACAGGAAATCGTACGCGATCTCCTCATGGCGACGCAGCGGATCGCTGGCCGCCGATGCATGGCGTTGTTTCGGTGCCAACCGCGCCAGTTCCGCATCGTCGAAGATCGCGTTCGAGGCACGCATGAGGTGGACGTACGTCTTGGTTTTTTTGTTGACGGGTGCAGTTTGCAACCCGATCATGTCGAATACCCAGTCCTGATCGACCGATGTATTCTTACAGTTGCTTGAAAGTAACGGTGTGGCAACACAGGGGATGCCAGCGAGGAGGATTTTGTCGAATGCCTTTTCGAGTACGTTCAAACAGGCCACGCCGACGATGGCATCGACGTGCCCAGAGACGATAATCTTCAGCACAATCGGCGTGCCTTCGGAAACGAGCACCTTGTACCCGAGTTCTTCGGCCTTGCCTTTAAAGTCCGCAACCGAACACGCTCCGCACTTCTCGCAGTCGAGGCCGAATTCGTCGTAATCGGCCGGGCAACCTTCGGCATTTTTCAGGCAGTGTGGCAACAGCATCAACCGGCGATTAAACGGAATCGCGGCCACTTGATCGCGCCAGAATTCGTTCGTCAGCATCACCATCGCGAAGCCGAGAAACTCGTCGGCCATGTTGAGTTTGTCGAGCAAAAAGATCGCATCGGTGCGGGTTTCATCGCGAGTGAGTGGCTTCGAGCGATCGAACCCCATCGCATGTTGGCGCGCGGCAGCGCGTAGCCGGTCGCGATCGATGCGAGCGGGGGGAACGATCTTGAACCCGGCGGTGCTGGCTTTGGTGGGTGAGGATGTATCCGGTTCGACGGCTGTCGTCACGTTGGGTTCCTTCGCATCAAATGGCGGAATGGCGAGCTTCGTCGGTTATCGTTCGGCAGGTCCGCGCGAATCGGGCAGAGATACCGTTACTCTCCCGATACCTTTCTATCAACGGTATGAGTTTGCCGAAATGGGGCTACGCCGAGAAATGAAAACCGCCGGGGAACGCCCTAACAGATGTAACGGCAGTCGCCAGAATCGACGTATTTCGTACGCCTGGAATGAGCGTTGTGATCGATTGCGTCGCGTCTCGAAGACTCGCCACGACTTGGTTTTCGAGGGTTACTGCACCTGTCCCATGGTTCCACCATGGGCTGAGAGAGCGACCCCTTCAGGGTCGGCGTGGAGTTCTTCGGTCCTGAAAGGATCGCTCACGTAGCCCATGGTAATACCATGGGAGGGGGTCGCACCCATTGCCATCGTGCCTGATCGCGTCGCGTCTCGAAGACTCGCCACGACTGATTTTCTAGAGTATTTGCCCCCGCGCAAGCGAAAGACCTGCGGCTATCAGAATAAGACAGGAATTGATGCGTCGTGCCATCAGAAAGGGTATCCTACGGCCGTCCGTGGGAACTGTTTCCGTGCATTCTCTGACGTTGTCGTCACAATTCCGTAACGGGTTGTTGACGGCGCTACCAGTTTGCGAGTACATTCACATCGACAGTCGCCACCCTCCCGACGACGATTCCTGGATCCGCACCGAGATCGTAGGGGTTCGTAATGCACGTGAGATTCACGTTATCGCTCGTCGCGATTGGATGCTTCACATCTTCGCTATTTGCGTCACCCGACACGATTTCTGCCAAACCGAATGTCGTTGTCGATGCGACGACGCTCAAACAATCGGCGGACACGGCTTACCGGGGCGGTTTGTGGGCGAGTGCGTTATCGCAGTATTTGCGAGCGTATCTTGCGGGGGATCGTTCGGATTCCGTGAAGGATCGCATCGGCGAATGCCAACGACTGGCCGTACAGCAATCGCGGCAGCGCGACCCTGCATTTCAGCAATTCGTCGTCGGCTTGCCCATTGCCGAGGCGCTGAATCTGTACGTAGAAGCCGCCGAAAAGCTCGGCGCAAATTACTTCGATAAAGATCGCGTCACCCCCGCACAACTATTCGCGCACGGCATCGAAGAGTTCGACCGCGCACTCAGTGACAAGGCGTTTCGTCGGGAGCAATTCGCCAGCGCGACCGATGGCCAAGTCCGCAGCTTTCGCAACTTCGTGCGCGAACTCGGCGAAACGCGATTGCCGAAATCGGTACGCGAATTGCGCGCCTCTGCGATGGATCTCACGCGGGCCGCACAAAGCGAACTCGGCTTCCGGAACTCGTCAGCGATTGTATTAGAACTGCTGTGCGGTGCCTGTGCGGGCCTCGACCATTACACGCTGTACGTTACGCCGAGCGTTGCCCAAAATGTACTCGCAACGGTGGCCACGGAATTGCCGACCGTCGTCGATATCGACATCGTGGCGGGGAAAGACGGCATCGGTTACGTGCGTGTTTCGTCGTTTCAAGATCACACCGTTGGCGAACTCGACCGTGCGATTCAACGACTGAAAGCACGCGGCTTACGTGCCCTGATTCTCGATTTGCGCGGCAACATGGGTGGCACGTTCACGGCCGGTATTCAAATGTCGCAACGCTTTGTGCCCGCAGGAATTCTTGCGACGACCCAAGGTCAATCGCCCGAGTTTGCCAATCGCGTGTTTTCCTCCGATAGTGGCATGTCCGCATACGATTTTCCCGTGGTGATGCTCGTCGATAGCAAAACGATGTCGTCCGGGGAAATCGTGGCGAGCGCAATGAAAGACCACCGGCGAGCCACGCTGATCGGGATGCCAACATTTGGCAAAGGCGCGATTCAGTGCCCGATTCGGCTCCATGCGGCCGATGGCCCGCAAGAACGCTCGGGGACGGTCATTCTCACCATCGCGAACGTCTACTCGCCACGTGGCATCGCACTGCACGGCAACGGCGTCACACCCGACATCCTCGAAGCCGACCCCCAGCGACAACTCCTGATCGCAATCGAGCGGGCCGTTGCGATCGCGAACGAGATGATGCGCTAAACCACAGAGAATCATGGCGAATTTTACGAGCGAAGAGCAAACCGCCGCACAGAAACTGATCGCACTCGCCTACGATGAGGATCTCGGTACGGGCGGCGACCGCACGACGTTGGCGCTCATTCCCGAAACCGCAACGGCCACGGCGGCGTTCGTCTCACGCTCCGGAGGCACGATCGCGGGCTTGCCGGTTGCGGCACTCGCGATTGCCGAACGCGGCGTAAAGTTGCAGTTTCAAATCTTTGTTACCGATGGCGATCTCGTGGCACCGGGAACGTGCATTGCGCATGTCTCTGGGTCGCTTCGTGAAATCCTCATCGCCGAGCGTACCGCCCTGAATTTCTTGCAACGAATGACCGGCGTTGCCACGCAAACGCACCGCTACACGTCGCTCGTTCACGGCTTAAACGTCGCGATTCTCGATACGCGCAAGACGACACCGGGTTGGCGGTTACTCGAAAAGTATGCCGTGCGAATGGGCGGCGGCACCAATCACCGCATCGGCTTGTACGATGCGATTCTCATCAAAGACAACCACATTGCGGGCGTCGGTGGCGACGTTCGCAAAGCCGTCGAACTCGCCCGTGCCTACCCCGGCAATGCGGGGTTATCGGTCGAAGTCGAAGTCGATACGCTCGAACAACTCGAACGGGTTCTGCCAGCGAAACCGGAAATTGTGCTCCTCGATAATATGTCGCTCGAGCAGTTGCGGATGGCGGTGGTGCGCCGAAATGCTGTCGCACCGGCCACGAAACTCGAAGCCTCTGGCGGCGTAAACCTCGCCACCGTTCGCGGCATCGCCGAGACGGGCGTCGAACGAATCAGCGTCGGTGCGCTTACGCATTCCGCGATGGCGGCGGACATCGCGTTGGACTATCTCTCGTGATCGAACCGCGCGAGATTTGGACCCGGAATCACCAGCACATCGGCCACACCGTTCGCGTGTACGAATCGGTGCCGAGTACCAACGACCTCGCTGCAGCCTTGTCCGCAAGCCCGATTCACTACGGCACCGCGATTCTCGCAGACGCACAAACCGCAGGTCGCGGCACGCACGGCCGCACCTGGCACAGCCAGCCCGGCACGGCGATCATTGCCTCGATCATCATCGATCCGATACTCGCATCCGCGCTGCCCGTGATCGTCACGGCATGGGTGACAGTCGCCGTCGCCGAGACGATTCGCGAACTCACCGGATTGCGCGCGACGATCAAATGGCCAAATGATGTGCTGATCGACGGCAAAAAAGTCTGCGGAATACTCATCGAGCGACAAGCCGCCATCGTCGTCGGCATCGGGCTGAATTTGAATCAGACTGCCAGCGACTTACAGAACGCAAACCTCCCCGATGCCACCTCGCTGTCAGTCGAATCGGGCCGATCGATTTCGCGAGATGACGCCGCCGAATTGCTCTTCCAAAAACTCGACGCTCGCTACGAACCAGTCCGCGATGGCATCTGGCACGCCCTCGAAACCACCTGGGTCGATTGGACAGCACTCATCGATCAATCGGTAACAGTCGAGCATACCGACGGTTCGATATCCTCCGGCCGAGTCGCAAATCTCCGCTTCGGCGGCATCGTACTCGAAGCGGAAACCGGCCACATCGAACGGATACAACCCGAGCGAATCCGTCAGATTCGCAAACGCGACACACTCTCATATGCATTCACGAGAAATTATTTGTAGAGTGATCTTGTCAGTCTTACAGCTATAGAAATTTTTTACTGAATCGGTCGGTTGCGCTTTGGATTGGACTCATCTACACAAAAACTCAAAGTCAATAAGTTTTAGTTTATTTGACGTAAGTCGGAATTCGCGTCTTGCACAAAGTGACATAGAAATGTCGCGAAATGACATGAAAATGTCGCATGTTGACATGAAAAAGGCGCGTCCGGTCGATTTTTGGTCACTTTTGGTGGCACTTTGACCGTTGTCGTCTCATATGCGTAGTCGATGGCTGCCGCCATAACCCGATACAAGATCGTAAGTAACCGCAAAACGTCAGAAACCGATCAGCGATTTGCGATCAAAAAACCGCCTTATTGAGACGAAAAAACGCCAAAAACACGGTTTTAAAACTTTTGCAATTCGGACTTACGTCGATTATTATAGCGGAAAATCACTGCACTTCGTAGATGACGAAGGTGCCAACGCGGTCGACGGGCGTTAGCGTTTGCAGCCAGCCGAGGCTAACGATGGCTTGCGGCGTAATGGCAGGATCGCCCTTCAAGATCGTGGTACTGACCGCCAAGCAGCCTGGCCCCACGTAGGCGCGAGCTTGTTCGTTCGTGGCAATCGCAAACGAGTGCAACGGTCGGATGCGGAACGGCGGTTTGTTCATGTCCGGATCGGTGCCGTAATACCAGACGGCTACGCTCTCGGTGCCATTCGCGTGGCACCACGCTTCGAGCGGCTTCAAGCCCTGCCCCCAGTCAGCGTTCGAGTCCGAAAGGTAGCGATAACAGCCATCCGGCCCACCGTGCGTGAAGTTCGCGTACCGTAGCCCGTTCGGCCAAATGCTGCACGCGATGAAGGCATTTGCCAGCAACACCACCATGCCGATGCCACGTGGAATCCGCGAGTTCGCAATCGCGATAGCACTCGAAATGTACAACATCGCAACGAGCGGGAAGACGAGGCGAATGCCGATCTGCACGCGGCAATTCAAGCTGAACGCGAACAGCACCAGCGTCAACACGCCCACAGGGCCGAAGAACGCGCGGGTTCGCACCAGCAACGCTACCGCCAGTAGAAACAGCGTCGTTTCCGGCAATTTCACCGTGAGTGCATAGGGGAAATAGTACCAGCACGCACGCGGGTACCAGTCGCCGTGGAGGTACGAACCGTGGCCGCGGAAGTTGTGCTTGATTTGTTGCATCAGCCCTTCGCCAGCGTTCGTGAAGATACGCAAGTTCTCCGCAACGGGCACCATCGTATTCTTAGCGGAACCTTCGGAAAGCCCGTGTGCCCACTCGACGAACGTGCGTTCGGTCTGCCAGTCGGAGCCGCAATACGCAAAGACGTACACGCAGCCGATGGCGAGGCTCCAGAAGATGTCCCATCGCAACGCCGAAGTCGCACGTTGGTAGAAGCGCACGCGCCCAAACAAGCCACCAGAGGGCATTACGAGCGCGCCACTTGCGTTCAGCTTAAACAGGCCAAACGCAACGAAACCGAGCGGCACGAACGCCATTGCGCTGGCTTTGGCGGTGACCGCGATGCCGTAACAGACGCCGGGCACGCCAACGCGCCAGAACCAGTTACGACCCGCGCCAGTGTGGTAGTGAAAGAGCGCCATTAGCGTCGTTGCGGTGATGGCGATATCCGTGGTGGCGAGTGCCGCATGGCCGAGGAAATTCGGGTCGGTAGCGAGGAAACCACACGCGAAACGGCCCGCCCACACACCGCCAAACGCACGCCCTAACCGCATTGCGTACAGCAACAAAAGCCACCAGAACGCGAGGTTTGCCATCCGTGCCACCGGCAGCAGTTCGCCGATGTCCTCCACCGCGTCAAACGGGGTACCGCGATAGCGTTCCCAGATGTACAACGGCAGCGTTTGTACATCCACCGGCAGCGGCATACACCCCGCACTCATCAGCGGTTTGATGCTCCCCGTGCGCCAGCCGTACAGGCCGCGTTCGATATGGCACGGTTCGTCGAACGTCGCGCTCATGTGCCGGGCCGATGCCACGATCGATGCCGACGAAATCAGCCCCACAACGAGCAACCAGAACGCATCGCACCATCGTTCGCGCATAACTAACCCTCGGTAAGGTGCGAAGTATGCGCACTTCCACGACGCTAATGCAAGGCGAAAGCGCGTTCGACTTGACCCAATGGGCGGTTTTGGGGTAGCGCTAACCCGATTCGTTTCTCCCTCGACACCGGTGACTTGTGGCCCAACCTCTGAATCCGCACGATCTGGCAATCTGGTTTGTATCCCTACTCCGCCAGCGCACGGCCACCAACGATGCCGAAGAGGTGCGCGAACGGTTTCGCGAGGCGTATTCCCAGATCGAGACGATCTACCGCGATGGTACGCCTGTCGAACGTGAGGAGATTTACGAGGAATTGGCCGAACAACTGGTACCGGACTTGCCGACGTGGGAGTTCTCGTGTGTGGCGAACACGTGCGGTATGGGCGTCGAAGCGGGTGCGAACGCCGACGTGGCCCTGCCTGCGATTCTCGACCGCTTGCCGTCGGTGTTTACCGGTGCGAAATTGCTCCACGACCGGTTAAAAGAGCAAATCGGCACGCCGCACCTGGAGATGATTCCCGAAGACGAATGGGAAGCCGCCGCCGCGAAATCGACCGAAGCCGCGCAGCTCATTCGCGAATACCTGGCCATTTCGTTCCTCTCGCGTGCGGCCATGGCGATGCTGTGCCGGGATGCGCGTTTACGCCGATTCGCCCGCAATCAACCGGAACTGACGCAGGCCGTCGTGAATGCGCGCGAGTTCAACCGTTATGCCTTTTACCTGGGCGAAGTGCTTCAGTGCGTGGATGGCGAAGAACTCGTCGTGATCGACCTCGCACGCAACCTCGGCTTTCGCGTCCGGATGCACGCAGTCCGCAATAACTGCCAGTTGTTTACGCTGCTGCAAGATGCGCTTCTGAACCATCCGACCGCCGCGAACTGGGACGGTCCGAAGCCGAGTCCGCTGCTTGCGAGCATTGCTAAAAGCGAACGGATGATCCCGAGCGTCACGCAGGAAGAATGGGATGCGGCAGGCGTGGTTGGCGAAACGGGCATCTTTGACACCGGCATCTGGCAGTTCTACCAGTGGCCCGCGTTGCAACCGGATCGTACGCTCGAAACGTGGGAGGCGGCCGCGCCGTATCAGCCGTGGTGGGTCTGGGGCGAACTGCATCCGGCGGACATCGTCGAGATCGACGGGATGCGGATCGTGCTACTGGGCCAGCCCGAAATGCCGCGAACCTGGCAAATGGACTTCTTCGCACCCGTCCACCCCGCATTGCGTTCGGGAGTTACCGTGGAGGCGGTCCTTTCAAAGGAATCGGTCGAAGCGTGGCTCAAACGAATCTGCACAATGCCCCGCGAACCGAACCCATTGCCGCCCGTTGAAATGACATAATTGACGTAAGTCACAATTGCGAACGCTTCAAAACCGGTTTTTTGGGTGTTTTTTCGTCTTAAAACGCCATTTTTGATCGAAAATTGCTGATATGTTTCGAGCGATTTTGCCGTAAATCCCACTGGTGTTGTGGGTTACGTCGACGATCTTGCGGCTGGCACTCGCCGTAAGTACCGACCGAATGCGACCAAAAATCGACCGGACGCGCCTTTTTGATGTCATGGCGCGCCTTTTTGGTGTCATTTCGCGACAATTCTATGTCACTTTGCGCACGTCGCGAATTCCGACTTACGTCACATCGCCTCCGATTTTTTGACTTTGCGATTTCGTGTGGGTTGCAAAAAATCACTTCCGGTCCATAAAATTCGTTTTGCGATGCGACACATCCGATACGCCGTGCCCGCGCTTTGCTCCGAAGACTCCGCAGCGCGGCTAAACGGAGAGCGCGCGGCGGAAACTCTTATCCCATTCGCGATAGATCCGATACGCCGGACACTTTGCGACGCGGTTAAACGGGGATAGCGTAATAAAACGA
>JAYSYI010000384.1:0-4521 GCA_043727665.1 Limnoglobus sp.
ACTGGCGAAGGCAATGCGATTTCGCCATCGCCCGTTCGAACCGGTGGCGTGGCATAGTTCGCGAACCCGAGCGCGGTTTGCAGTTGATCGGCCGAGACACCTGCCGAGGTGGCACGTACCGTGGGACGTTCGGTCAACGGACCGGCAGCAAAGACTTGTTTCATCGAACGTCCTTCGCGTATCGCCTGAATTTTGCACGGAGAGTCGGAATGGCAACGAACAACGAAGCCAATTCGAAACAAACATAGCACGCACATGCGAGTGCGGCGCGATGCGAGATTTTGCGCGTTCCTCCATCGATCCCTTCGTGTAAGATTGCTTCACTATCGGGAGCGTTACTATGCGATTGGCTTGCTTACTACTGTTGTTCGTGCCGCTGTGGTCGGTGGCCGCGCCGGTACCGAAAACGCCGACGAAACCGTGGGTGGGTAAACTCGCGTTCCCGAAATGCGAAGGCTTGAAGATCGTCTGCCCCAACGATGGCGGTGCCGAAACGGAAGTCCCCGCTACGCTTTTGGCCTATTCCGTAATCCAAGACACGAACACCCGCGTGATGGTGCGCGATGGCAAGATCACGGGATATTTGGAGAAATCGGACTTAATGCAAGTGCCCGAAGCGATCGAGGAATTCGATCGACGCATCGCAGCGAACGCGAAAGATTCCCGGTCGTATGCTTCGCGCGGTTGGGCGTTTCTCGCGTTAAAGAATCTCGAGCTTGCCGAAAAGGATTACAACGTGGCCGTGAGTATCGAACCGAATCGCGTGGAATGGCGGAATAACCGCGCCTACGTTTTGCAGGCACTCAAGAAGTACGATGCGGCGATTGAAGACTACGACTTTGTCATTCAACAATATGCGAATTGGGAGTTTCCGTATCGTGCGCGAGCGTCGGTGAAAATCGCTCAGAAGAAGTACGCGGCGGCACTCGAAGATTTGGCAATCGCGATCGACCGCGAACCGACCGCCGAAGCGTACACGCAGATCGGAATGGCACATGGCCGAATGGGCGACGATGAGAAAGAACTCGAAGCCTACGAGCAAGCGATCTCGCTTAACCCGAATCACTCTCTCGCACTGAACAATCGCGCATGGGCACTCGCCACGTGCCCCGTTGCGAAACTGCGAAATGGCAAATCGGCGGTGATACTCGCGATGAAAGCGTGCGAACTGACGCATTGGCAAAACGCCGGTTACATCGACACGCTAGCGGCCGCACACGCCGAAGTCGGCGACTTCGCCCAAGCCACAAAATACCAACGAGAAGTGTTGCGAGACACCGCGTACTTACAGAACAATCCCGAAGCCAAAGCACTTCGGGATCGCTTGGAACTCTACGAATCGAAGAAGCCGTACCGTCGCCCCGCCATTGCGAAATCAAAGTAGCCCTACTTCAGATGCTCTCGATAGAGAGTATTGAGCAAATCCATATCGATTCGCGAACGCAGAGTGGGTACTAGCACTTTGTTTGCCCGGACGAGTTCGAGATCGAGGAACTCGTGGATGGCCGGAATCTGCGGGCCTTCTTCGAGTTCATCGGCGGCGATCTTCCGCTTCAACAATTTTTTCACTTCGGCAATCATCGCGGGTTCATCGGCTGCGGTTTCGAGCAGTTTTTCGAATTTCATCGGCACGACGCCACGACCTTGCTCCATCCAGCGAACCGCCAATAGCGGCCGGAGCACATAGAAGTACTTCTTGATCTGCACTTCGGGGCCACGCAAGTAGGCGCGGTAGTTGTTTTGGGCCATGTGCAAGTAGTGGTACACGCACTTTTGCGGCGTGAAGAACGAATCGCGCAACTCGCGTAAGTCTTTAGCGAAATCATCGCGGTCGATGTACACGATTCCGGAATCGAGCCATTCGAGGAGCGCAGGGTTCGACTTCGAGAACAGCTTGAGTGCCTTGCGAATATCCCAGCCCGCAAAATCGAGATCATTCTCGACGGGACGCTCGATGACATCGCGTTGCGATTCCACCTCGATCGAGAGGTACCACTCTTGCGGGTGGACGTACACGAATCGGATATCGTAATCGCTATCCTTGGAGGCAAATCCCCATGCGCGGCTCCCGGATTCGACGGCGTATAACACACGCACGTTCTCAATGCGTTCGAACGTCGCGAGTCGTTGTTGAATCGCGGCCTGGATTTTTGGTTCAATTTTCATCCAGATGCTTTATGAACTGGATAAAGCAACTGGTAGCATTCGGTTGTATTTTCGACGTATTTAGATGGATCGTGCCTTCCCCAGGCCGAAGTGATGATGATTGAAACGAACGTGCGGCACTTGACGTAAGTACCTACACGTGGAGACACTTTTGCGTACGTCGAAAAATTGTTACTTTGTGAATTCGATCGTCACTTTGTTCTCGCCGCTTTTCACGGTCACTTTCGTGCCGCTCGTGTTGGGATCGAGGCACTTGGGCACGACATCGAATTTGTCGGTGGCTTTCAACTTCGTACCGGGGGCGACCGGTTCGGGTTTCGGCGAACTGAGATACGCTTTGTACTCGCCGGCGTCGAGTGTGCCTTCGATTTTGAATGCGCCGCCTTCACTGATTTTCGCCTGGGCCGCCGACCCCATGGACGAGATGAGATTGATCGAGCCGACGTTCAACGGCTGGCCGTCGTAGGTCACTTGGCCCATGACAGTACCGGTCGGCTTCGCGCCACCCCCGCAGCCGCTCGCGAGAATCCATACGGCAGCGACCAATACGAGACGATTGCCAAACATTCTCCGGGTCATCGCGTATCACCTCAATTTGCACATGATGAAACAGAGACCCACTGCCGAAACTGGCAGTGGGAGAATTTTTCTTTTTGTCGCTAGCCTCTATGAGGCCGGGATTTTGTATTTGGCCATTATGAGGCCGGGCATCCGGGGTCAGTTCGCTGACGCGACGAGGCCGTCGGCCTTCGAGCAGAGCTTTTGAAAGGTCGCGAAGTCCAGCGTATCGCGCATAAACGCGACGGAGCCATCGACGTTCAGCACGTTGATTCCACCGGTGTGAAACGAGTTGAGTACGGAATTGCCTTTGTAGGATGTGTCCGATCCGGCTGCAGAGGTCCGCGAGTTAATCGCGTAAGCCACGCAGGTCAGACCCATGCCCCACAAGTCGGGCGTGTTGGCAGCGGTCATGTTGCCGACCTTGTTCGTAGTCGTGACGGAACCCCAAGGCGTGTAGTAACCGTTCCGGTAATCGTTCAAACCGATTTTGCCGGACTGCTCCGCCACGAAGATCGTGTTCGACGTCCCATCGGTGCAATCGGCGATCCGCGTTTGCTCGTTGGCCAGCAGCATCCCGTTGCTCGCCCACCAGCCGCCGTAGTTCGATGGATACGTCTTGCCGGCGGAACCGTTCGGATCGGGATATGCCCCCATGATGCCGATGTACGAGGGAACCTGGTGATTGTTGTTCGTCCACCACGTGACCCACGAAGTCGG
This sequence comes from Limnoglobus sp., assembly GCA_043727665.1. Classification (GTDB taxonomy): domain Bacteria; phylum Planctomycetota; class Planctomycetia; order Gemmatales; family Gemmataceae; genus Limnoglobus. The sequence continues at coordinate 3,445 of JAYSYI010000384.1, forward strand.
CTGCGTTTCCTGCAAGGCACTCGACGGACACTTCCACGTCGGGATCACGAGATTATTCAGAACGATGGGGGAGTAGACATCGTTGACGTTCAACTGCGAGTAAAGCGCGCCTTGCTCCATATGCGGGAAGATTTCGACGCGCCAGTTCGCGTTACCGACATACGAACCGCGTTGCCCCATCGGAAACTTGCCGAAGGCGCTTTCGTAGTTGTGCAGCCCCAGGCCGATCTGCTTAATGTTGTTGGAACACTTGATCCGTGCGGCCGCCTCGCGAACTTTCTGTACCGCGGGCAATAGCAATCCGATGAGAATCGCGATAATGGCGATGACTACGAGCAACTCGATGAGGGTAAACCCTCGACGACGAAAACGAAACATAAGGCTCTCCTGAAAAAATGATCGAATATGAGAGAGGAGGCAGGAAACGAGGGGAGAACTCGATTACTTAACGAACATCGTAACCGGACATCTATGGAATGCAAGATCTATCCGAGATTTTATTCCGCGACCTGGTCAACCGTTCCCGCTACATTATCGCCATGCCTGATGCACGTTTATCGAATATCGACCTCGCGATTGTGGCCGTTTACATCCTGGGGATGACGGCGATGGGGGCGTGGTTTACGCGCAAACAAAAAGACCTGAAGGCGTACTTCGTCGGCGACCGGAACGTCGGCTGGTTCATGGTGCTCATCTCGATTGTGGCCACCGAAACGAGTGCGGTCACGTTCCTCAGCGTGCCGGGTATCGGGTATGACCCCGTTGGCGGCAACCTGATGTTTTTGCAACTCGCGTTCGGGTACATCGTCGGGCGTTGCATCGTGGCGAAAGTGCTGCTGCCGCTGTATATGAAAGGCGAACTGTTCTCTGCGTATCAGGTGCTTCGCGAAAAGTTCGGCCCGGCGGTGCAGCGCGTGGCGTCTGGTTTGTTCCTGATTACGCGAACGATTGCCGACGGCTTGCGGCTATTCCTGACGGCGCTCGTCATCCAGTACATCGGGCTGGATGTTATTACTTCAATCGTGCTCGTCGGTGTGGTGACGATCATTTACACGTTCCTCGGCGGAATGAAGGCGG
>JAYSYI010000385.1:0-13621 GCA_043727665.1 Limnoglobus sp.
AGATCCGCCTCGGCTTGAGGGTGAAATTCGTCCAGCCGCTCGAAAAAGGAACAAAATGACCTCTCATAATCGACGTAAGTCCGAATTGCGGACGAGCCAAAACCGGTTTTGGGGGTGTTTTTCTGTCTCAAAATGCCACTTTAAGATCAGCTTTCACTAATCTGTTCGCGATAGTTTTGCCATAACTATAACATAATTCATGGTTTGCGTCGACGGTTATTCATTTGGCACTCGCCGTAAGTACTGACCGTTTCGCGTCACTATGCGACCAAAAATCGACCGGACGCGCCTTTTTGATGTCACGGCGCGCCTTTTTGATGTCATTTCGCGACACTTTTGAGTACGTTTGCGCGCGTTGCGAATTCCGACTTACGTCAAATCGTCTAAAACTTATTGATTTAGGGGAATCGTGTGGGTGACGCTAAACCAAAGCCCACGGACGAACATCTGTGGGGTTCCCAATTACAACTCCAGAATGGACCGAATGTGCGAGCGATGAAAAAAATGCTCGAGGTTTCTGGCAATTGCCATTCGCTGCAGGAAATGCCGCCAATACTGGTGCCGCTAACCGGGTCGTTGCAGTGGCTTCGGGCAGCCCCTCAACACGCTCAGTCGATTGCTGCAAACACAAAATTAATCTCGTCGATGTTAGGCCGGCTTTTGACCGACAATCGCAAATTGAGCCCCCGTGTGTATGTTTTTAATCGATACGGGCTGTGTTTGTTCTGCGCCGTCGACGAACGACGGCGACCGCAATTGTCGCGATGGCGGCGACGCCGAAGGCGATCAGCAGCCAGCGGCCAACCTTCGATGCCGCACCCGGCTTGGCAAACGGTTTCGGTGGCAATGCGGGTAACTGGATGCCGAAGTTCTTTTCGAAATCGAGTTCGTCCGCCGTCGGCGTGTACCGCTTGTATTCGGTGAACTCGATATCGGTCATCGGCTCACGACATTTGCCATCGGGCCAGACGAACCAACCCTTGATCGCCTTCGGAAACGGCAGCCCATTTTCCGTCGGCGGGCCGTAGGTAATCTCGGTGAGTTGATCGATGTCCCTCATTCCGATTTGGCCCTTTTGCATGGACATCATTTTCTTCTGTCGTTTCGCCAGGACCATACCCGTTTCCGGATGCAAGTAATAATCGGTTTCGACAGAGAGTGAGGACACTTTTGAATCGGGCTTTGTCGCAATGAGTAGGCATTTCGTAGATCGGTACTCGGAATTCGCAATCGAGAGAATTATCGTTTGCTCACGGAAAGGAACGCTGAGTTCGTTTAATGAAATTCCATATGCAGACGCAGAAACGGGAAATACCATCTCAGACAATTCGAGCGGCCGAAGAAAGGATGCGAATTGATGTGAATCGGTATCGTTGCCCCAAGGCGCATGATCCCGACGGATCTCGGACTGATTGCCCGCCTTCCGATTGACAAATACGAGTCTGTCGGCATTTTTCCATTGGCAGTAATCCTTGTCGTCTTTTTTGCCGAGCCATGTACCACTCACTTTATGCATACCGACAGTTTCGCCAAAATACGCTTCTCCATTGTCTGTGCCAAATAGTTTGCCGAATTCGATGTCGCCGTAACTTTTCTTCACATATGTGTATTTGGCATTTTTCGTCAGATGTTCGATGTATTTCGCCGTGATTGCATTGACGGTATCGAGGCTGGTCTCCTCCTGCGCTCTGCTATTGCATGGCAGTGCGACGAATACTGAGCATATGGCGAAATAAAACTTCATGTTCTCAGTTCGATTCTTCAAACAGTAATTTTTCGCCGTCGACGCCGTGCAATGGCGATGGCAATCGTGGCGACTGCGGCAACGCCTAAGGCGATCAGCAGCCAGCGGCCAACCTTCGATGCCGCACCCGGCTTGGCCAACGGTTTCGGTGGCAGTGCGGGTAATTGGATGCCGAAGTTCTTTTCGAAATCGAGTTCGTCCGCCGTCGGCGTGTATCGCTTGTATTCGGTGAACTCGATATCGGTCATCGGCTCGCGCTTGCCATCTGGCCAAACGTACCAACCCTTGATGCTCTTCGGGAACGGCAGCCCATTTTCCGTCGGCGGGCCATAGGTAATCTCGGTAAGTTGATCGACGTTCAGGAGGACGCCTTGAGACTGCCCTTTGGGTAAGTGCATCATCTTCTTCTGGCGTTTGGCGACGACCATACCATGCTGCTTAGAGATATGAAAATCGGTAATGATCGTACCAGGTTTGGCTTCAATCGTGTCGAATTCGACTTTCCAGCAATCTGCCGACTGATAATTGTCGGATGAAATGTTGACGACTTTTGTTCTAACTCGATAATCCATGCTGGCATCGCACCGCGATTTGCTGTGAGCTCTACCGTATGTCGGCACGAAACAATCTCCTAGGTTGAGCCAGATGTAAACGAGCGAATATTGCGACGAGTCCGAATCGTTGGCCCAAGGAATATAATCGCGATTGATCTGATACCCCTTCACGTCTTTCTTTTTTAGGATGAGAAGTCTGTTTGAGTCGGTCCACATCGAACTCGTCTCGACGATTCGCAAGTCCGTCCGTTCCATTATTTCTGACTCCAACAACGTTTCTGAATTGGCTAATACTTTCGCTTTGGTTGTACCGTGCTTTTTACCAAATTCGATATCGCCATAAATACCGCATGTGTATTGGTACGAGACATTTTGCGTTAGATGCTTGAACGCGGCAAATGATTTTTTAGCGATTGCCTCTTCCTCATCGAAAGCTTGCGTAGCATGAACGAAGCAGACGAGTAGCAACATCGCCAAACAACAGAATTTTGTCATGGATATCTCGAACGAAATTATCTGTGTAAAAAGGCGGTGTCCAAAATGTGACACCGCATTGTTTTTATCTCGTCAATTCTCAATCGGTTTTGCACCCACACTGTGAATGGCAGAATGAAATGGTGCTGAGCGGAGCGGCTGCACTCACGTCATAGCACTTGCCGCCCGTACACGATTTGCCCCAACAGTCATTCGTGCAGATTGTGCCCGCTCCAGGGTCCGAACCAAATCCACATTGACCTTCTGAAGCCAGTAGCTCTCGACATGCAGTTGACCCACAGTCGGCGCTTCCGGAAATCGTTCCGCCACCTCCGCTGCTCCCACAAATTGAGTCGCATTCCACTTTCTCTTTCATGTACGCTTTGTAATAACAGCCCATCATCGTCCATGGCGGAGGATCGTTTGGGCATGCCGCTTGCGCTCTATTGCTCGCATTTCGCAGGCACAGATCGCATTGCGTGTCGGCGAAACTCTTGTTCGTCACCAGCAACAGCACCAGCAGTGAGAGCGTCATGCCGAGCATGACCGGATTCACTTTCGACAACTTCTCGTTCTTCATCGCGAATCACTCCTTGCTTGAGGACGGAACGGACGTTTGCGAATCGACCACCCAGGCCCGAATCCCGAATCGGACTTGGCCCACGTTGGTTTTGAAGATGCCCGCACGCGAGAACCGGCCGGGCGGGCCAGATACGGCAACGATCACGCGGACATCGGCATAGCCGTTCGCGGGCACTTTAATGGGTAAATCGGGGAAGGTCGCGCACGAGCAACTCCCTTTCCCGTAAGCCAGATCGGCCGATTCTGCGGTGAGGTTATAGACGCGGATCACTCGCTCGACCTCGTCGCCGGATGCGGCATCGCCAAGGTTGAGATCGCCGGGCACGACGACCAACGGCTCCTGGCGAAGGTCTCCGACGGCCACATTCAACGAACCGTAGCGTGCGTAACCAATCGCCGCCATCGTGCCGAGGATGCCTGCCATGACCGCGAGTGTGGTCAATACTTGACGCATCACCGGGCTATCGACCGGCCACCCGATCCAGTGCTGACGACGCTTCAGGAACACGACGAGTAAAACCACATCGAGAACCAGCATGAATTTCGGCGAGGCATCGACGGCACCCAGACAGCCGCACGACGATTTGCCGATCGTCATCAGTTCGAGGTTGTAGAGCGAGAAGAGGCAGAGAGTAAAAAGTGACGTCAGCCAGGCACCGAAGCGCATCCAACTCGAAACGAGCCAAACGCCTAATCCGATTTCGTAAAGCGGGATGAGCGGTAATGTCCAGTTTGGCAACGCGTTGACGATGAAAGTGCTTTCAGCCGAGCCAGGGCGGATCAACTTGAGCAGGCCGACGAAAAGAAACAGAATCCCGAGTGCAATGTGCAATGGCTGCTGGCTGCTGGCTGCTGGCTGCTGGCTGAGATTGACATAAAAGTGATTTCCTTTCGATCCTTTGTACGCTGTTGCGTATGTTAAAGTCAAGCGGGAAATTGCATTTATTTTTATTGAGTGATTTCATTGCCTGCGATGTGAGCCATCGCGAATCTCGACTCTTGTCTGCAACTCGGACATCACCTCGCCGGAAATTGCTCGTTCTTCAGCGTAAACTGAACCGCAGTTCGTTTGATCTCGACTGATATGGGTTGCGTTTGTTCCACGGCGATGGCGTATTTTTGGCGCGTTACGGAGCCGGTTTCGGGGTCGCGTTCCTGGCTAGCGATGTGGCCGTTTGGGTGCCAGCAGTGAAGTGTGTAAGTGCCGGTTGGCACGTCGGTGAGTTCGAAATAACCCGTGGCATTCGTGGTCGCGTAGTAGGGGTGATCCATGACGAAGAGATCGCCGATTGCCCAATATTGGCCCGATGCACTCGTAAGTTCGACGTGGCCGGACGTGGAGAAGGTTCGCGAAACGGTCGAGGCATCGTTCGGGAACATCTGCGTGAAGTAGGCGGCCCCGCGAGCGCGAATTCCGCTAATCGTCGCACGTCTGGAAGTGAATGCGACTGTTCCGCCTACCGGCACGAAGCCGTAGCGTGCGCCGTCGCGGAAGGCGATGCGTTCATCGTCGAGTTCCACGCTCACATCGCTCGCGCTCCACGGTTTCGCGCGCGAAACATCAATGCCCGTTAAGTACACCACAGCCGAGCTGACGCCACGGCTGACTGCATCGATCACGGGCCGATTCGGGTTCAGTAGTTCGATGGTTTGCAAACCATTCGCGCCGAGTTTTGCGAACGTGACCGGCTTCACGATCGGCATGTTACCGACCCAAGTGACCGTGCCGGAGAGGGTGCCACACTTCGCGGGATCGAACTGCGTGCCGAATTCGCGTTGCGGTTCCTGTGGCCGTTCGGGTCGCGTATAGGTGAGGCCATCGCAGCCCAAGGCACACAATAACACGAACATTGCCAGCAGGATTCTCGGCATGATTCCATCCCCGACCAACGAACGCGAACACAGGGTGCATGTGTACGCGATTTCGCCAGTCGAAGGCAAGTGCGAGTGCTTGCGACACCGTGTTGTCAGTCGAAGACGACGGTCTTGCGATCGTAGACGAGGATGCGGTGATCGATGTGCCATCTCACCGCACGCGACAGCACGACTTTTTCCATGTCGCGGCCTTTTTCGAGCAAGTCGTCCAACGTGTCACGGTGCGAAATCCGCACGACGTTTTGCTCGATGATCGGCCCTTCGTCGAGTTCTTCCGTGACGTAATGGCTCGTCGCGCCGATGAGTTTGACGCCGCGCTCGAAGGCGCGATGATACGGTTTTGCCCCACTAAATGCAGGCAAAAACGAGTGATGCACGTTAATCACGCGCAACGGATATTGTTCGACAAACTGCGGAGACAGCACTTGCATATAGCGTGCGAGTACGACGAGGTCGATCTGGTTTTCGCGCAACAGTGCGAACTGTTTCGCTTCGGCTTCGGCCTTCTTGCCGGGTACGACGGGGATCATGTGAAACGGAATTTTGTGGAACGTCGCCCAGCGTTCCGCGTCCGGGTGGTTCGCGATGACGAGCGGAATTTCGCACGCGAGTTCGCCGCTCTGATGGCGATAGAGCAAGTCTGCCAGGCAGTGATCGTACTTCGACACGAACAGCGCGAGCCGATGCGGGCGGTCGGATCGCTCCAACCGCCAGCGCATGCCGTGCTGCGTAGCGAGTGGTGCAAACTTTTCGGGGAACTCCGCGAGATCGAAATCGAACCCTGCCAGATCCCACTCGACCCGCATCAGGAACGCATTGCGTTCGGGATCCTGATGCTGATCCGCATGAAGAATGTTCGCGTTGTGGCGATAGAGAAACTCGCCGATGGCCGCGACTAGCCCCTTGCGGTCGGGGCAGTCGATGAGCAAAATTGCGGTCGGTTTACGCACGGTTATTTCCGACCTTTGCCGGTGAGAACGCGAGACTCGGTGAGGACTTTATCCATGAACACATCGTGCGATGCGACGGGAATCGCGTCGAAAATCTGGCAATCGAAGGCGATGGCAACGAGCGGGGCATTGCCGCGAACGCGGGCCAACATGCGGTCGTAATAGCCTTTGCCCTGACCCATTCGGCCACCGGACGCATCGAACGCGGTGCCGGGGACCATGACGAGATCGAGGTCTTCGGGCGCGACAATTTTGCCCGGCTGATTGCGAAGTTCGACCTTCGGCTCGAGAATTTTATACGCGCCTTCGACGAGTTCGCTCATGTCTTCGAGCAGGAACAATTCGAGTTCGTTCGTCTCAATAATGCAGTATGGCACGACGATCCGCTTGCCGCCCTTCAGTGCCTCCGGAATCATGTGCCGGGTGCGAACTTCGCTACCCGCATCGACGTAGTACAGGATCGTTTTCGCGGCTACATACTCCGGCATCGCCATGAACGCGGTCACAATGTCGCGGCTGATCGCGTCCTTATTTTGCTGCCCGACCCGATTCTTGCGAGCCTGTTCGCGGATCGCCGTTTTCTTCGCCTGGTTGTCTTCCATCGCAGTCATCGTTTCGAATTCCGTGTGTGAAAATTGAACTTCCCTGTCGACGCTACCGATTCAATTTCGCGAACCAATCTTGTAGCGACGTGACCGTCGTTTCTTTTTCGCGGAGCGCTTTACAAGCGTCGGCGGCCATGCTCGCGCCGGAGATCGTCGTGATGCACGTCACCCGTGCGGCGACGGCGGCAGTGCGAATCTTCGATTCGTCGGTGCGGCTGCCCGGCCCGCTCGGCGTGTTGATGATAAGTTGCACTTGGCCGTTCTTCATGAGGTCGAGCAAATTCGGGCGACCTTCCTGAATTTTCGGCAAATCTTTCACGGGGATGCCGTGGTTGCGGAAGATGGACGCTGTGCCGCGTGTGGCGATCAGATGATAGCCCATATCAGCGAACCGTTTCGCGATTGGCACCGCCGTTTCTTTGTCGTTACCGGCCAGCGACATGAAGATCGTACCGGACTTCGGCAACGGGGCCGACGCCGCGAGTTGGGCTTTCGCGAACGCCATCGCGAAGTCTTCGTCGATGCCCATGACTTCTCCCGTCGATTTCATTTCCGGCCCGAGGATGATGTCGACGCCGGGGAACTTATTGAACGGGAACACGCTTTCTTTCACCGAGTAATGTTTCGGAATCACTTCCTTCATGATGCCGAGTTCGTCGAGCGTTTTGCCTACCATAACGAGTGCCGCGAGGCGTGCGAGTTGCACGCCGGTCGCTTTCGAAACGAACGGCACGGTACGGCTCGCTCGCGGGTTCGCTTCGAGGATATAAATCATCGGTGTCGCGTCGGTTCCCAGCCCTGTGACGGCGAACTGGATGTTCATCAATCCCTTCACCTTCAATGCGCTCGCCAGTTTCACGGCTTGCACTTTGATCTCGTCGATCACGGCTTGCGGCAAGCTGTGCGGTGGCAAAACGCACGCCGAATCGCCTGAGTGAATCCCCGCTTCCTCAATGTGTTGCATCACGCCACCGATGATCGTCCGCGTGCCATCGCTGAGACAATCGACGTCGATTTCGGTCGCGTTTTCGAGGAACTTGTCGATGAGCACCGGCTTGCCCGACGACACATCGATCGCGTTTTTCATGTACCGTTCGAGCGATTCGTCGGTGTAGACGATTTCCATCGCGCGGCCACCGAGTACGAAACTCGGCCGCACGATCACGGGATAGCCGATCTTGCGGCTGTTCATTAGCGCTTGTTGCAAATCGACGGCAGTGCCGTTCGCCGGTTGTCGCAGTTTGATGTCTTCGACGAGTTTCGCGAACCGCTTGCGATCTTCGGCCATGTCGATGCTGTCGACGCTCGTGCCGATGATTGGCACGCCGTTGGCTTCGAGCGACTTCGCGAGGTTCAACGGCGTCTGTCCGCCGAACTGCACGATCACGCCGACGGGCTGCATCCGGTCGTTGATATTGAGCACATCTTCGACGGTCAGCGGTTCGAAAAACAGATGGTCCGACGTGTCGTAATCGGTGCTGACCGTCTCGGGGTTCGAGTTTACCATGATGACTTCGTAGCCCGCTTTTCGCAGTGCGAACGCAGCTTGCACGCAACAGTAATCGAACTCGATCCCCTGTCCGATGCGGTTCGGGCCGCCGCCGAGAATCATGATCCGCGGCTTGCCCGTTGGCGGTAAAATTTCGTCTTCGAGCAACACGCTCCCATCGGCGGCGCGGGCGGGTGTTTCGTATGTGCTGTAATAGTACGGCGTATACGCTTCGAACTCCGCCGCGCAGGTATCGACCGACTTGTACGATGCGATCACGCCCATCGCTTTGCGTATGCGGCGAATTTCGGCATCCGAACCGCCCCAAAGGTTCGAAAGCTGACGATCGGTGAAACCCCACTGCTTCGCTTTTAACATCATCGGTTGCGTCACACGCTCCAACGGCCCCGCCGCGCGGAGTTCATCTTCGAATGCGACAAGATCGAAAATGTTCTGCAAGAACCAGCGGTCGATCTTCGTTCGCGCATACACATCTTCGATCGACATGCCCGCCTTGAACGCATAGCGAAGGTACCAAATGCGGTCCGCGTTCGGCGTCGTTAGCTTCGACGAAATCTCTTCAATCGTCGGTTCGTTCTCGCTGCCCCACAGGTCGCCGCGATCGCAGCCCAAACCGAAGCGGCCGACTTCGAGGCCACGCAATGCTTTCTGAAGCGACTCCTTAAACGTGCGGCCAATGGCCATCGTTTCGCCGACCGATTTCATCTGCGTCGTCAGCGTTGCATCGGCATCGGGGAACTTCTCAAACGTGAACCGCGGGATCTTCGTGACGACGTAATCGATGGTCGGCTCGAAGCAAGCGGGTGTCTCGCGGGTGATGTCGTTTTGCAGTTCGTCGAGCGTGTAACCGACCGCGAGCTTGGCCGCAATTTTCGCAATCGGGAACCCGGTCGCTTTCGAGGCGAGTGCCGAAGACCGCGAGACACGCGGGTTCATCTCGATAATAATCATGCGGCCATCGACGGGGTTCGTCGCGAACTGGATATTCGAGCCACCCGTTTCGACGCCGATCTCGCGAATGATCTTTTTGGCCGCGTCCCGCATCCGCTGAAATTCTTTATCGCTAAGCGTCTGAATCGGCGCGACCGTGATGCTATCGCCCGTGTGGACGCCCATCGGGTCGAGGTTCTCGATCGTACAAATCATCACGACATTGTCGGCTTTGTCGCGCATCACTTCGAATTCGTATTCCTTCCAGCCGATCACGGATTCTTCGACGAGAACTTCGCCGGTGGGGCTGAGTTCGAGGCCGCGCGTGACGATCTGAATGTACTCGTCGCGGTTGTACGCGATGCCGCCGCCGGTGCCGCCCATCGTGAAACTCGGCCGCAACACGCACGGCAAACCGATCGTCAGTCGCGCGTTCTCCGCATCGGCCATCGAACGCACGACGAGGCTCTTCGGCACTTCGAGGCCAATCTTGATCATCGCGTCTTTGAACTTCTGGCGATCCTCGGCTTTGTCGATCACCTCCGCGTTCGCGGCGATCATCTCGACACCGTATTTTTCGAGTACACCGTGCTTCACGAGGTCCATTGCGGTGTTCAGCGCCGTCTGCCCGCCGAGCGTCGGCAGCAGTGCATCGGGGCGTTCGATCGCGATGATTTTTTCGACCGTCTGCCACGTGATTGGCTCGATATACGTGCGATCTGCCGTCTCTGGGTCGGTCATAATCGTGGCCGGGTTTGAGTTCACGAGAACGACCTCGTAACCCTCCTCACGCAGTGCCTTGCAGGCTTGCGTCCCCGAATAGTCGAACTCGCAGGCCTGACCGATGATGATCGGGCCGGAACCGATGAGCAAAATCTTCCGGATGTCAGTACGTTTCGGCATGGTTCCCAGGTTGCAAAGTTCGTCGAAAGCAGATCGTTACGCGCAAACTCCCAATAATATACGAACGCCAACGATCCCTCCAAGAGGCACTGCCACAGGAAATCGAAAGCGAGTTCGGCATGCCGAACCAACGGTTCGAGGCTCTTCAGACTGCGATTGTCGATACTGTTGCTATCCGCTAACGTGCGAGTCCGGTTGGGATCGACGCGGACTTGACCGCATATTGCGCAAGTTTGCCAACTACCGTCATCCGTTCTTAGTTGATAGACACCGCTGACACTCTCGCCCCGCAAGGGTCTGCCATGAAATCTCTCATCCGCGAATTGTTCGTTGCCAGCCTGTTAGGCGTCGGCATTACCGCAATCTCGCCCAATCTCCGCGCTGAAGACCCTCCTCAAGGGGTTGAGGTTCTCGCACGCGGTCCCATTCATGAAGCGTTCGCTGCCACGCTGGAAATCCAGACGGGCGCACCACTTACGGTGGCCAAAGCCCCACCCGATGCGATCGAGGAACTCCCACCCGACCAAAAGCCCGCTGGCGATAATGTTCAGTGGATTCCCGGTTACTGGCACTGGGACGAAGAGCGTACGGATTTCATCTGGATCAGCGGATTCTGGCGCGTGCCCCCACCGAACCGCGTCTGGGTGGCCGGTAGCTGGCGCGAAGCCCGCACCGGTTTCCACTGGGTGCATGGCTTCTGGCAGGAAGCCCGCGTCGAGCGTTCCGAGATCGAATATCTCCCCCCGCCACCGGCCGCTATCGAAGTCGCCCCATCGATTCCCGCTCCTTCGGAAACGCACGTTTACGTCCCCGGATCGTGGGTGTGGCGCAATCGCTACGTCTATCGTCCGGGTGTCTGGATCGATCACAATCCGGGCTGGATCTGGGTGTCGTCGCACTATCGCTGGACGCCAGCCGGTTACATCTTTATCGATGGATACTGGGACTTCCCGCTTGCGGATCGCGGCGTACTGTACGCCCCCGTGTACGTACAGCCTGCCGTGTATTACCAACCCGCGTTCGTTTACACCCCCGTCGTCGTCGTGAACGTGCCGTGCTTGTTCACGTCGCTGTTCGTGCGCCGCGGTTACGGCAGCTATTACTTTGGCGATTATTACGATAACCGCTACAGCCAAGGAGGATATTCCGCGTGGTGCGGTAACTCGCGAGGTAGCAACTTTGCTATCAACGTCGGCTTCGGTCGCGGTTTTGGCTACGACCCAATGTGGGATTATTACCGCATCTCGTACCGCAACGATCGCAATTGGGCCACTGGTATCAACGATGTCTACGCGGGCCGTTATAACGGTTCGCTCGCACGCCCTCCCCGTACGCTCGTTCAGCAAAACACGGTGATTAACAACATCACGAACGTCACGAACGTCACCAACAACGTGACGAACAACACGAACACCAACACCGTGGTGGTGAACACGAATAAGACCGTTAATAACAACACCATGTTGCTGACCACGGTGAACAACGTGCAGCAAACGAACCAAAAGATCGCCTTGAAACCACTCGCAAAGGAAGATCGCGTTCAAGAGCAGAAGTTCGCGCAAGACCTACGTGGCGTGTCGGCTCAACGGAAGCAGCTTGAAACGAACCTCGCGGACCGTTCGCAAGTCGCGAACAAGATCGACGACAAGCCCCGTACGGTGAAGATCGACGTACCGAAAGCCGCCGTGTTCCGCGGTCAGGTCGCCGAGGAGCAGAAGACGAAGATTCCGCCACCCGTCGCCACGCTAGTCGGGAGCAAGACCTCGCCACCTGCGCTGAAGCCAACAGCACCGGCACCCGCGCCAAATGTACCTACGTTGATTGCCAAACCGGACACGAAGCCACTGGTTCCCGTTCAACCCGGCGTGAAAACCGATGTGAAACCGCTGGCACCCCCCGCAGGGATCAAGCCAGAAATGAAGCCGGGAGTACCAGTGGCACCGGTCCCGGTGCCGATTCAAAAGCCGTTGCCCCCACCGGTAACACAACCCCAACCCGCGCCGAAGCCGCTACCCGCTCCAACCCCCGCACCAAAGCCATTCGTGCCACCACCGGCCACGCAGCCCGCACCGAAGCCCGCCCCAGTGTTCGTGCCACCGCCCGCGCCTAAGCCCACACCCGTGTTCGTGCCACCACCGGCACCGCAACCCGCGCCGAAGCCCGCACCCGTGTTCGTGCCACCACCGGCACCGCAACCCGCGCCAAAGCCCGCCCCGGTATTCGTGCCACCACCGGCATCGAAGCCGGCACCTCAACCCGTTTATAACCCACCGCCACCGGTGGCCTCGTTCAAATCTGCGGCCCCAGCGTATACACCGGCCCCGATGTTCACACCGGCCCCTGCTCTGAAGCCCGCACCGCAACCGGCTTCGCCCGATAAGAAAGACAAGAAGTAACGCAAAAGCCCACGGAGTGATCCGTGGGCTTTTTTCGTTGCCGCTTTCGGCTAACGGCTGCCGAGACAATATAGCGTACCTTTCTCGGTGCCGATCAGCAGGCAGTCGCTGGACACGGCGGGGGAGCCGGTCACTTCGCTGTCGAGGTTTAGCACTTGCACCTTGTTCCCGCTTTTCAGATCGAGCACGTAAAATTGCCCCTCACTTGAGAGGCAGCCGACGTATACGCGATTGCCCACGATGATTGGCGAGCCATCGACGTTGCCATCGGTGAGGTAGCTCCAGCGTTCCTGGCCGGTTTCGCGATCGAGTGCGTAAATCTTTTTGTCGCGGTTGCCGACGACGACGAGTTTGTCGCTGACGGCGGCGGAGGAATAGAACGGCTGTTGCCGTCGCATCGCCTCGAAACTCCAGAGTTTCTTGCCGTTCTTCACGTCGATCGCGATCATCTGGTTCGACATCGTGCCGACGAACGCTTCGTTGCCAATCAGCGCCGCCGTCGCGCCCGCCTGCCCGCCGATCTCGACACTGCGAATTTCCTTACCCGTGTTGGCATCGACGACGTGCAAAATGCTGTCGCACCCCGCCACGAAGGTCATGTCGTCCTTGACCGCCGCCGTGCCGTTCACGGGGCCGTCGATCTTAAACTCCCACACCTTCTTGCCTTCGGCGGAGACGCAGTACAGCGTCGAATCGTGCGAGCCGAGCAGGATGTTTTCCTTGTGGAAGTTGACACCGGCGACGATCTCGCCCATCGTCTCAAAGGTCCAGACGAGTTTGCCATCGGTGGCGTTCAAGCAGTGCAGTTTGCCATCGGAGTCGCCAACGTACACGCGATTGTTTTTTACGCCCGGCGAGGCTTTAATCGGCGCTCCAACGGGTGTCTTCCAGCGTTGTTTGCCGGTTTTCAAGTCGAGCGCATAAACGTGTTTGTCGGTCGAAGCCACGTAAACGACGCCATCGACGATGGCCGGCGCGCCTTCAATCGCGTTACCCGTTTTGAATGTCCAACGTTCCTGAAGTTGTTCGGGTAGCGTCGCCGCGGTGGAGCCGGTCATCTCGGCATTCGCACGGAATACTGGCCAATTCACGGCTTTG
>JAYSYI010000386.1:0-4515 GCA_043727665.1 Limnoglobus sp.
CACCTTTGCGGCGACGGCGACATCTTGAATGCCAAGGCCCAGCGACTTGAACACGGTGATGTCTTGCGGCGTTTGACGGCCGGGATAGCGACCGGCAAGGATATGCGCAAAGTCGTACGTATCGCCCCAGCCGATCACGCCTTCGGCCATCGCTGCAACCAGATCGCCCGCTTCCGCACGTGCCTGATCTTTGCTATCCAGCGCCACGAGTGTGGCCCGTTTGAACACATCCGCATCGGCTTCGGCTTTGCCCAGGAAATTCGAGCCGACGAGGTTCAGGTGCGTGCCTTCCGACAGCCATTTGCCGAACAAAATCGGCTCGCGGCTACTGGTGGCGGTGCAGATGATGTCCATGCCCTTCGCGGCTTCTTCGGGGGTGCCAACGGGGATCACCTCGGTGCCGCAGACTTTGCTCATCTCTGCCGCGAAGGCGATTCGTTTCGCTTCATCGCGGGCAAACACGTGAACTTTGGCGATCGTTCGCACTTTGCAAATCGCCTCCACTTGCGTTCGCGCTTGCCGGCCGATGCCGTACAGGCCGAGCGTGGTGGCGTCCTTGCGGGCGAGCTTTTTCGTGGCGGCCCCACTGGCGGCACCCGTGCGAACCGCGCCCATATGGTCAGCTTCGAGGATCGCGATCAACCCGCCGATTTTCGGGTCGAACAGGTAGACGTGGAACTTCGCATCGAACTTGCCGGTCGTGTACGCCTTCAGGCCGATGGCGTTCAACGTCTTCGCGGCGGCGGGCAGAACGTGCAACATCACCTGGTCGGTCTGGCAGCGCTGTCGCGGAATGTTCACCGCCTCATCGAGCGACAACTTCCGGAACGCCGCCTCGACGGATTCGATCGCCATATCCATCGTCAGGATCTGGCGAACGTCGGCTTCTGTCAGGTAATGCACCGGCATAGATCGCCTCGAAAATGGGATCGAAAACTACACCCCGCTCGCCAGCCAACTCTTGAGTTTCGCCAGGCCGCCTTCGATCGTCTCGCGGTTCGTGGCAAACGACATTCGCACGAAGCCTTCCGCACCGAACGCTACGCCGGGTACGAGGTTCACGTGGGCCTGTTCGAGCAGAGCTGCGCAGAAGTTCATCGAATCGGTGACTTTCGTGTTACCGAATGTTTTGCCGAAGTAACTCGACACGTCGAAGAATGCGTAGAACGCGCCCTCCGCGTCGAACGTCTTCAAGCCGGGAATGGCTTTCAAAAGGTTGCACACGAGATCGCGGCGCACGGCGAATTCGCGGTGCATCTCGGCGATGCATTTCGGCGATTCGGGCGATTCGAGCGCAACGATCATCGCAGCTTGGCTGACGCTCGATGGGCAACTCGTTTCCTGGCTCTGGATGTTGTCCATCGCCTTCACGAGGTGCGGTGGCGCGATCGCCCAGCCGATCCGCCAACCGGTCATCGCGTAGCTTTTGCTCGCCCCGCTCACGGTAATCGTGCGGTCTTTCAGCGCGGGCCGCAGTGTGACGACGCACGTCGGTTTGGCATCGCCGTAGCAAAGTTGTTCGTAAATCTCATCCGAAAGGATCGCGATGTTCGGGTGTGCCAGCACGACATCGATGAGCGCTTCGAGTTCCGCCCGCGTGTAAACCGCACCCGTCGGGTTGCTCGGCGAGTTGAGCATCACCATCCGCGTCTTCGGCGTAATCGCGGCTTGCAACTGTGCGGGCGTCATTTTAAAGCCGCTCGCCAGATTCGTGTGAACCAGCGAGCACGTTGCCCCGGTCATGCAAACGAGGTCGCTGTAACTGACCCAATACGGCGTCGGGATAACCACTTCGTCGCCAGGGCCGACCGTAGCGGCGAGGACGTTGTGAATGCTGTGTTTCGCGCCATTCGAGACGATAACATTTTCCGGCCCGCACTCGTAACCGTAGGTGCGGCCGTACCACTTCGCGATGCTCTTCTTCAGTTCTGCGGTGCCCGATGCAGGCGTGTAGTGCGTTTGTCCCTTTGCCATCGCTTCGTTGGCCGCATCGCAAATATGCTTCGGCGTGTTGAAGTCCGGCTCGCCGAGGCTGAAGTCGAATACGGCGATTCCCTTCGCTTTCAGTTCGCGGGCTTTCGCACCGGCGGCCAGCGTTGCGGACGGCTTCACGGAATCGGCCAACTTGGAGATACCAATCATCGCTCGCTCACTCGCGCTACGTGGAAACGATCTTGCGACCCACGATAATCGTATACATTCCCGATACGTACGGAACCCCACACGATGCGCATCGCACAGTTTATCCAGCGTTACCCCCCTGCTTTCGGCGGCAGCGAAGCCTATTTTTCGCGTCTGGCCAGCTATCTAATCACCCAAGGCGATCGCGTCACAATCTGGACAACCACCGCCGAGCGACTCGAGGAATTCGGCCAGCGGATCGTGCTGAAACGGGCGATGAGCATCGTCGAAGAATGCGGCATCGAAGTCCGTCGCTATCCGCCGTTACTGCTCCCCGCACGCCGATATTTGCTCAAAGCCGCATCGCTGATCCCGATCCGTAGTTTGCAAACGCTGACGTTACCTTGCAACCCGATCTGCCCGACGATGTGGCGCGATGCGGGCACGTTTCGTGGGCCACTCGATGCCGTTCACGCCACGGCGTTCCCGTATTCGTTTCCGATTCGCTGTGCGCTCCGGCTGGCACGACGACGCGATGTGCCGTTATTCCTCACGCCGTTTCTGCACCTCGGCGACCCGTCGAACCCGCGTGACCGCACGCGCCGCCAGTACACGCAACCCGCACTACGTTGGCTACTCCGGCAAGCCGATGGCGTGTTCGTGCAAACGCCGAGCGAGCGCGATGCGGTCATCGGCATCGGCGTACCCGAACTGCGTGTGACGTTGCAAGGACTCGGCGTGGATGCGAACGAATGTACGGGTGGCAATCGAGTGGCGACACGGCGTGTGTGGGGAATCGCTGACAGCGAAGTCATCGTCGGGCATCTCGCGAACAATAGCGTCGAAAAGGGCACCGTCGATTTACTGCAAGCGGCGGAAACACTCTGGCGAAGCGGCACCGCGTGCCGGATCGTGTTGGCAGGGCCGGAGATGCCGAATTTTCACCGCTATTGGCAGACGTTCGCGTTCAAAGAGAACGTCGTTCGCCTCGGCACGCTCAGCGAAAATCAGAAACGCGATTTCTACGCCGGTATCGATCTTTTCGCGTTGCCCTCGCGGTCGGATTCGTTCGGCCTCGTGCTGCTCGAAGCCTGGGCGAACGCGAAGCCCGTAGTGGCCTACCGTGCGGGTGGCCCTGCCGATTTAGTGCGTAACACGATCGACGGCCTGCTCCCGGCGTGTGGCGATATTCCGGCACTCGCGAACGACCTCAAAATGCTAATTTTGGATGCTCCGTTGCGGGAGCAAATGGGCGAAGCCGGGCGGCAACGGGTGCCGCACAGTTTCGCGTGGGCAGACAAATTCCATCGGGTTCGAGATACGATTGCAGCCAGTGTTGCCGCGCAATGTTCTTGACATTAACCTATAGCCTGCTTAGACTTGAAACTAATATTCTGGCATCGCATTCGTCGCACAATCGTCGGGGGGACGGTACTCGTGACAAAAAAAGAAGTCGTAAAGCGGATCTCGGAAAAGGCACAACTGACCCAGATCAAAACGAAGCAAATCGTCCAATGGACCTTCGATGCGATCATCGACACGCTCGCGACCGACGGGCGTATCGAACTGCGTAAGTTTGGCGTGTTTGAAGTCCGCGTACGCAAGGCACGCAAGGCACGAAACCCACGGACCGGCGAAACCGTCAACGTCGAGCCGAAAAACGTCGTGACATTCCAGCCCGGCAAGGAAATGGAAGAGCGTGTCCGCGTGGCGATCCCCGTTAATATCAACCGCAAACCGCGGAAAGTTCGCCCGCAACCCGCAGTTCCCGTCATCCCCGCACCAGCAGCAAACACGAATGGCACGCACCACGAAACGGCAAAGCCCGAAGTCCCCAAAAACGCGCCACCAATCAAGTCGCGATAGTTACATTTTTCGGGATGGTTCAAACTCGGATAGCGTTTTCGTTTCTTTCTGATTCTGGTAGCCGCAGGTCTTCAGCCTGCGTGACTTCACACAGGCTGCGACGGAGTGTCGTGGTGAGTCTTCGAAACACGACGTTTCCTGCGCCCAGAAACTCCACGCTGTGTCTCGACCTGGGAAGTCCAACCCCTTGCTTGCGCAGCGGGCTGGCACGAGAAATCGGCGTTTAGCCGCGTCGGCTCTGCGAAGCGAAGCGTGGGGCGGAAACTCTCCGAACCAACGTGCAGTATCCGATTCCCGTAACACGACGCGCTAGCGAGGGATTGTCAACGTTTCCGCAATCGCGTGCAGATCGTTGCGGGTTCCCCTAGGTAATGCGAAGTTGGGCTTTTGAACGAATTTTCGTGAAATTCTTGTTCCCGTTTTTGTTACTACGGTGCAGACATTTTCAACCGAAATTGCCTACGGTTGGTCGCGTGTTGTATTTATCCCGAAGGGATTTCAGCCATTAGCCCCAGGTCGCGTCCGCGC
>JAYSYI010000387.1:0-4508 GCA_043727665.1 Limnoglobus sp.
GGTTCCTTCTTGTCCGAGAACGAAAATTGAAAGACCGTCGTACCAATTTGCAGCGTCGCGCCGTGCGCGAGTTCCGACGAGCCGTTGACCTTCAAGCCGTTCACGCGTGTGCCGTTCAAGCCGAAATCGCGAACGACCCAACGGCCTTCTTCGAAGTAGACTTTGGCGTGTAATCGCGATGCCAGATCTTCCTGGAGTACGATGGTGCTGTCGCGGCTACGGCCGAGTGTCGCAGGCTGACCGGGAACCAGTTCCACGCTCTGCGGGGCACAGTCGCCGATTTCCAGGGAGAGTCGTGCTCGCATGCGTGTCTCTTCAATATCCGCTAATCGGATCTCTACCCGACATCGGCTTAGAAATCCGTCCCAGTTTGCTATAGCATAGCATGAAGTTCTCGCGGAAGTCGGGATGGGTCGCAACTCGACTCTCACACGAAATTTTCGCAGCAAACGCAGCGGTTTCCACCAGGAAGTTGAGCCACACCATGCAAACGATCATCGAAGGAAAAGCCTACGTTTTAGGCGATAACGTCGATACCGATCAGATCATCCCCGCCGAGTATCTGACGTACAATCCGTCGATCGCGGCCGAGTACAAAATGTTCGGTAAATTCGCACTTTGTGGCGTGCCACCCGGCGCGGCGGGACTGCCGAAAGGCCACGTGCCGTTCCATGCCCCCGCAGACGAATTCGTGTCCCCGTACAAAATTATTGTCGGAGGCAGAAACTTCGGCTGCGGTTCGAGCCGCGAACACGCACCCATCGCGCTCGCCGCCGCCGGGATCCAGTGCGTGATCGCCGAGTTTTACGCACGCATTTTTTACCGCAACAGCGTCAACGGCGCGTACCTCGTCCCGATCGAGTGCCCCACGCGATTGATCGACACGATCTGCACCGGCGACGATTTGCACGTCGATTTGGCCAAAGGCGAACTGAAGAACCTCACCACCGGCGACACATGGGCCATCAGTTCGCTCGGCGAAGTCGCACCGATCATCGAAGCGGGCGGGATCTTCAACTACGCGAAAAGCGTCGGCATGTTGAAGGCGTAAGGCACACAGTTGGGTGCAGGCCTCCCCCATGGTATCACCATAGACTACGTGAGCGATCCTTCCAGGACCGAAGAACAGAACCCGAAGGGCAACGGCCGTGAACGATTTCAAAATTGCGTTTTCCTATTCGTGTCATTCGTGTTTTTCGTGGTGAATTCCGGTCTTATTTCCTGTTTGGCTTTAAGAATGGACTTATAAAAGCAGGAAGAAGTCTCGATAAACACGCAGCAAGACCAGCTAGCACATTTGAGGGTCTTACTACAGGTAGCCCCGCACAAAAAATGTAAAGGCACAACAGATTGTGGAATATATTCTTACATATCCACGATCAACTACCACGACCGGAACTCATCCGAGATTTGGTTCTGTAGTGGAAATCGTCGAACCGGGAGGCTTGGTAATCCAGTTTTCGGGCAGCGGACAATTTATACATTTTTTAGGACTTTGACGTATGCTAACTAAACTTCGCTATTTAATAACATCACCTCCTGACCGTGAGCGACTTACGGTAGAGTTATGGTCAGAAAACCATATGTTTGCCGAGGTAAATTACGAAAGCGAAACAATAAAAATCGAGATATATCCAAACAATCCGAATCAGCCATGGTGTCTCAATCTAAATGATTTGATGGAAATTTTGGCGAAATCCAAAACTGAATTGTCCCTGTATGATTTGAAATAATACCCTGTATAGCGCTCGGAAAGAGTGACAATAGTTACGGCTAAAACTAAAAGTATATCTGTCATTCTTTCTTAACTCCAATGATTAATTGGCTCGGCGTGTCATGCGTCAAGCCGCTGGTCGGCAAAGAATGGAAGGTGGTTCCCGATGGCGACCGTTGCAGATCTCGTGGCGTATTTTTTGCGGTTTGCGTCGCCCGCCACGGCGGCGACTTGGGACAATGTCGGGTTGCTCATCGGTGATGCGGCTGGCCCCGCGACGCGGATTCTTACCTGTCTGACGGTCACGCCGAACGTCGTTGCCGAAGCCGTGGCCGAGAATGTCGATGCGATTGTCAGCCATCACCCCGTGTTGTTTCGTGCGGTCAAAATGCTTAGTTCGCAGACATCCGAAGGGCGGCTGTTGTTGCCGCTCTTGCGTGCGGGCATTGCCGTCTACTCGCCGCACACCGCGTTCGACGATTGCCGGGGCGGCATCAACGACGACATTTGCGAGCGCCTCGGCTTGACCGATATCACGCCACTGCGCTCGGCGACACCGAGCGAGTCTGGCGAATATAAGCTCGTCGTTTTCGTCCCCGAAAGCGATCTCGCCACCGTCGCCGATGCGCTGTTCGCCGCCGGTGCGGGGAAGATCGGCCACTACGAACAGTGCAGTTTTCGCACGCCCGGCACCGGCACGTTCTTCGGCAACGATGCCGCAAAACCAGCTATCGGGCAGAAGGGGCAACGCGAAGCCGTGGCCGAGTTTCGCCTCGAAGTCGTCGTCCCCAAATCGCGCATCGAGCGTGTCGTGGCAGCAGTTCGCCAATCGCATCGCTACGAGGAACCGGCGTACGACTTGTACCCGCTCCACAACCCAAACCGCACCGGCACTGGTCGCGTTGGCCAACTTCCCACACCGCAAACGCTCGAATCGCTAGCGCAATTCACTGCCAGAGCACTGTCAGCGAGTGCCGTACAGTTCGTCGGCGCGCCCGAACGTCGCATTGCGCGGGTGGCGATCGCGTGCGGGGCGGCGGGCGAATATCTGCCCGATGCGATTCGCGCGAATGCCGACGTGTTCCTGACGGGCGAAGTGCGTTTTCACGATGCCCTCAGCGCCGAGGCGGCGAACATCGCGTTAATCCTGCCCGGCCATTACGCCACCGAGCGACCCGCAATCGAGATGCTCGCCACGCGCCTGCAAGCCGAGTTCTCCACCGCCCAAGTCTGGCCCAGCCGCAGCGAACGCGACCTGCTCCAAACGCGGACGTACTGACTCACGCCGCCGCGTACTTCGCACGCATCTTGTCCAGGAACTTCTTGCTGTCGGCGGTCACTTCCCAGGCGTTTGGCCAGAAGCACAAATCGACGCACCACCAGTCGTTCGGTACGCCCGCGGCCTGTATCGCGGGGAACAGTTCGTCGAAGTTCAGGTGGCCCGTGCCGAACGGGTTGTGCGTGGAGGTATTGTGCTCGTTCAGGCTGCCATCGCTGTCGATGACGTGAACGTGCGTGATTTTGCCCTTCAGCATCGTCAGCAGTTCGAGCGCGCCACCGGCGAGAATTTCCTTTTCGCCCTGATGATTCGCACCGATCTTCGCGGCCATGTGGGCGTGGCACGTGTCGTACAACACGCCGAAGTTCTCGTTGCCCCGGCTGCGGACGGCATCGACGAGCGCGACAATCTCCGATGGCTTGTTAAACAGGAAGCCGGGTTCGAACTCCCAACAGATTCGCATCCCGTAGTCGGCGGCCATCTTGCTGCACTTGTCCCAGACGTTGACGATGCGATCCATCCCCGCCTGATAGCCGATCTTCTTGCCTTCTTCGGACTCGAAGTAATTCGGTGCGAGCACGGAATCGACGCGGATCGTCTTCACGTCGAGATCGGCGGCAAAGGCACACCAGCCGAGGAACGCCGTGGTGTAGGCGGAGGGGATTTCGTCCATGATGCTGGTGCCGGGCGTCTTGAACGCCCAAAGGTCCACTGCGATACCGGAGAGCGCGAGGCCGTGGTCGGCGACTTCCTTGCGGAGTTTCAGGCGGCTGGCCTTCGTGGAATGCGTCGCGGGGCTGGGGTGCGGGCCGAAACTGCCCAGTTCGACGCCGTCGTAGCCGAGGTCTTGCAGTTTGTGCAGGATCGTGTGGAAATTGTTCGTGGGGACTTCTTGATTGAACAGGTACGCCCAGGTGCCGATGGAAATCCGTGCCTTCGCCATGACAAACAACTCCGTGGGAGAGTGGGTAAGCGAAAGGGGTTGCGCCCATTTCGCAGTGCGGCAGACCGGCAGCGGTGTGCCAACTGGGGTAGCAATCGAGTAACTATTACGTAGATTAACAAATTGTGGCCAAATGTGGTACCACTTGGAAGAATGTCGTACCGACTGGCTCCGGAAACTGTGTTGCAGATTGGACTTCTCGCGATTACAAGCTCGAATTTCACCTGCGGAAGGAATCCCGGAATGCACGAGAAACGGTAACAATCCGAGTGAGTTTTCCATGTGCGGCGCAAGTTTCGTTACCGACGAACGAACTTAAGGGAAAGAAGTCCTGTCCCTGACGGTAACGAAGAATACAGATGAACGCCAGACTTTAAGGATTTTGCAAATGTTAGACGAATGGAAGAGACACGCAGGAAAAGTCTGGAACAGCACGGAGAAACCGATTAAGAAACTGACACGAATGACGATTGGACTCGGCCCGACCTTGTATGCCGCGAACGCCGCCGACCAGTTCCGACGGCTCGGCTGGGATGTGGCGATGACGGCAAACGGCGAAGACGCCCGCAAAC
>JAYSYI010000388.1:0-4499 GCA_043727665.1 Limnoglobus sp.
GAAGTTGTGGTTGACGGTGTTTTCGTGTCATCTCGATTTTAGTTTTTTATCCCAACGGGATTTCAGCGATTAGCCCTGGGTCGCGGCTTCCGCGCACCCAGGGAATACCGCAAATGTTACCCGACCCCGAAGGGGTCGAAGCGGCTTCTTTTCAAGCGTGCGGAATGCAAATGTAAAGGCCGATTCTTCGTGAATAACCTTGCGAACGATAGGAGGATGGCGCTACGACCCCATTCGGGGTCGATTGGTATTCGCTCATACCCCAGGTGCGCGAAGCGCGACCTGGGGCTAATGGCTGGAATCCCTCCGGGATAAAGAGAACCCTCAACCTATTGGGGAAAGTTCCGGTAAAAGGATTGCATTGCCGAAACAGAAACCGGAAGAAGGATGATGCGGAAATTGGATAAAAAGGCCAACTTCATACCACTTGGGAGCAGTCCTGGTTGAAGGTGCAAATACGGCCCACATTCGCAATCACGCAGGGATTCGCTACAGACGCATAAACGGACGAGATTTTCGTCGAGCCATTGTCCATCAGTCCTAGGTTGCGGCTTCCGCACACCCAGGAAACTTGAGCCATTCTCCCGACCCCGAACGGACAACGCCGTGAACGATTTCCTGATCGGCGAATTTTCCTTGTATCCGTAGCGGAAGTTGTGAGACTTATGACACGGTGACTTCGACTACGTCAGAATCGCCTTGTAGCGGAAGCCGTGAGACTTCTGATGCAGGGAGTGGTTCAGTCGCCGCCGGCTTTCACGGCTTTCTCGAAGAGTGTGGGATTCGACACGCGCAGTAATTTCAGTTCGTCGTCGAGTTGGGCTTTCTCGGTTTGCTTGTAGCCGAGGACGAACGCGGTACTCAGGCACTTCATGGCCGAGGGAATTGCGGGGGTTCCACCGAGGCAACGTAAACGGGCACAGTCGTAGAAGAACTTTGGATCGGACATCCCACCGAGTTCTTTATCGAGGATGCCGTTGACGGCGTTATACGCGCGGGTAGGCGTTCCCGCATACGCATACGTGAGTGCCTTCTGATAAAGTAGTTGTGGCTTCGGGTGTAGGTCGATGTTGGTTTCTTTGTACAAATCGAATGCCTTCACGCCGATCGATCCGGAAGTCAACGTACCGGGTTTCAAGGTCTTAAAACTCGCTGCACCTAACTGAAACTCGGATGCCCGGTTGGCGTGAATCGCGGCCAGATACGAGACGTCGGCGCGAATGCGGTTGTAAACGACGCTCGAGTTATTCGTATCGAGGCTACCGACTGGCATTTGCTCGACGAGTCCGATGAGTTTCTCGGCCATGGCCTCGCACGATCCGGCTTCGCGCGTGCTAGAAATCGAGGTGATTCGGTTCAGGCTGGAGAGCGGGGCAAACGGGTTTCCCATCGCGTTTTGTCGGGCGTCGTCAAACGGTTTCAGCGTGACTTCGCCGGGTTTCCAGCCGAACTTCTTCGACAACTTCACGATAGCATCATTGCCTTTTCGCAAGAGCAATGGTCGCGTTTCTTCGAGTTTCGCGTGAAGTCGGCGTTCTTCGGATTTCACGTTATTGACCAAAATGGGCAGATTCTTCTTTTCGTATGCTTCGGATCGGTTTCGCAGTCGTTTCATCATCGACAGTACATCGGCATGAAAGTCGAGGTTCGCAGCCATGCAGTTGGCACCGATCAGCATCGAACCGGCGAGGATTCCGCGGCGATTCTGATACGGATCCCAGTAACTGTGCCAGCCAATCGACCAGGCCGCGACACTGGCATTCGAACGGATGAGATTGGCGTTCCCGTGGAGTTGACGCACCATAATATCGATGCGTAAATCTTCGCGCAGTTTTTTGAAGTAGCGAAAGTAATCGTCCTCGTACTTGCGAATCTCGTCGGCATGTTTGTCGGCGGCATTCAAGACCGACAAGTAATCGTCGAACAGATCGTACATCTCCGGCTCGGCTTTGATGTCGCGGAGTCGCGTGCGAATGAAGCCGATGGTCGTCCGGCGACTTTCGATGAACGTCTTGATTTGATGGCTCGTCGGGCGTTGTTCGCTGCTCAACGCGGTATCGGGCGGGAAGGTATCGCGGTGAAGATATTCGACGAGTTGAGCGAACACTTTGTGCTCGGTCGCGGAGTCGAGTAGCGAGACCAATTGGCCAACTGGTTTGGCTTCCGCCGGTTTTTTCGGGGCCTGTGCCGACACGGGAACGCTCATCGCGCCAAGCACGAGTATTGCAACGCACACCAGATACGACTTCCAATTCATCACGACCTCCACAGCAACGGGGTCAGAAGTATCAACACGGCCCACGAATATAAGTGTAACAAAATGTGCGCTGTCGCATAGTCAAATTTCCATCCGACTAGAGAATATTCGACAAATCGTTGTACGTCTAATCAGTGGACGAGCGACCACCTACACAAACGGTTGAAGTCAAATTGCTTTCGACGATGTGACTTAAGTCGGAATTCGCGACTTGCACAAAGTGACGCAAAAGTGTCGCAGAATGACATGAAAAAGGCGCGCTTTGACATGGAAAAGGCGCGCTTTGACATAGAAAAGTCGCATTCGGTCGCGAAACGGTAAGGACTTACAGCGAGTGCCAGACGAGTGACCTTCGACTCAAACCATGACAGGATTGCAGGATAAGGCAAAAACGACCGAAACCGATCAGCGAACACCGATATCAAATTGGCGTTTTGAGACGGAAAAACACCCGAAAAACCGGTTTTGGCGCTTCCGCAATTTTGACTTACGTCGACTCGGAATGGCGATAAATGCGGTGACACCCTCACATGGGCGGTGTAAGATGACGTTACGAAACCTCAATGCCTCTGCGAGCCTCGCCGGATATGGATCACTTTGCTTACCGCAACCGCGAACTGTTTTGCGAAGACGTGCCCGTTCAAGAACTGGCCGAGACGTACGGAACGCCGCTTTACGTCTACAGCGAAGCGACGCTCGTTCATCACCTGACGCAAATCCAGAATGCCTTCGCGACAGCGAATCCAATCATCTGCTACAGCGTCAAAACTAACGGCAACCTAAGCATTTGTAGCCTGATGGCCAAACACGGCAGCGGGTTCGATGTTACGTCTGGTGGCGAACTGTACAAGGCGTTGCACGCGGGTTCGACCGGCTCGAAGATCGTGTTCGCAGGCGTGGGCAAAACCGACGCGGAGATGAAATACGCCCTCGAAAACGATGTGTTCCTGTTCAACGTCGAAAGCGAAGCCGAACTGCACGCACTCGGTGCGGTGGCGAAGTCGCTCGGCAAAGTCGCTCCGGTGGCACTGCGAGTCAATCCGGACCTGCCACCGAAAACGCACGCAAAAACCGACACGAGTGTCAAAGGCGTCAAATTCGGCTTGGATATTGATACCGTGTTGGAAGTGGCGGAGCGCGTAGTCGGCCATCCGAACATCGGTATCGTCGGGTTGCACATGCATCTTGGCTCGCCGATACTGTCTGCCGAACCGTACCGCAAGGGCGGCGAGAAGGCGGTACAACTGATTAACGCGCTGCGGAAACAGGGCCACGCGATCAAGTACCTCAACATGGGCGGCGGCTTCGGTATCCATTACCGCAAGCAAGAAGCCCTGCCTGCAACGGCTTTCGCCGAAGCGATTCTGCCCGTCGTCGAAGAGACCGGTTGCCGGCTGGTGCTCGAACCGGGACGGTTCATCGTCGGAAACGCCGGGCTACTCGTGAGCCGTGTGATTTTCACGAAAGAAACCGGAGGCAAGCATTACGTCATTCAAGATGCGGCCATGAACGATCTGATCCGCCCAACGCTGTACGACTCGTTCCACCGGATCTGGCCGGTACACCCCGATGCGACCGTTCCCGAGCGACCCGATGATTTTGAAGCCGAAATCGCCGGTACGCGGATGCAAGACGTCGTCGGCCCCGTGTGCGAATCGGGCGACTATCTAGCGAAAGCTCGGAACCTACCCGAGATGAAACGGGGCGATCTGCTTGCGGTGTTCAGCGCCGGCGCGTACGGAATGTCGATGTCGTCGAACTACAATGCGCGGGTTCGGGCGGCGGAAGTCCTCGTTACAGGCCGCACTCACCGCCTGATCCGTCGTCGCGAGACATTTCGCGATTTAGTAACGTGCGAAGAGGATTGCTTAACCTGAGTACGACGCGCACAATGGCTACTAGGTGTCCGGGCGCGCACGCAACCGCCGGACCGTTTGCGAATTGACTTGGAAGACCAGCAAACGACGGTGCCCTCTGGAGGAACACCCGGTGAGACTTCTCGCTCCGTTCGTACTGTTGTGCTTCGCGCAGGCAACTCTCGTTGTCGCACAAGAACCTGCTGCCCAGGCGAAGAAACCCGCAGACGTGTTCCGCGAATCGCGCGACATCTTGCGAAGCGGCAACCAGGAACTCGCTGCGGAACTCCTCAAAGATTTCTTCGCACTCAAGCCGACCGATCAGGATTACCTGAGTCTCGAGGCGAAATACGGCCCGACGACTTTCCAAGGTCTACGGAACGTGC